>VSJD01000025.1 GCA_008636095.1 Kiritimatiellota bacterium
CGGCGGCATCGGAGCGGTCATCTGGGGCGACGGCGCGCCCCTCATTTTCACGCTCGACAGTTATGACGTGTGGGAGACGCGAACCCTCTGGCCGGGTGACGATCCACGCTTCAACTACGCGAACCTGCGGCGGTTGAAGGAGGAAGGGCGGATTGATGAACTTTACGAAGTCGCGTTGCGGCGGCGTAACACGCGCTTCACGGAGTCTCCGCCGCCTCACCCGACGCGTCTGCCGCTCGGACGCATGGAGATCCGGTGGCCCGGGACGCCGCAGGAATTCAGCGCGCGGCTCGATCTTTACCGCGCCCGTGTCTCCGGGCGCCTGGGTTTTGTCAACGGCCAGGCGGCCTTCACTAGTTTTGTTTGTTCGGCGCGGAATGTCCTGGTCCTGGAGATTCATTGCGACAGGGCCGTTCCTTTGCCGGAGGTCATTCTTCGTCCCGCGCCCGTGGATGACTTCAGCCGGAAACTCCTGCGCTCATGGAAGTATCCTGAACCGGAATTCATTCAGGAACCCAACCGAAGGACTCTTTTCCGATCTTATGGCGAGCGCAAGGAGTACAGCATCGTTGCGGAGACAGTTCACAGCAGGCGCAAAATGACGGTCTTCATGACGATCGTTGCCGGCGCGGAAGGGGACGACACGCGCGCTCGGGCGCTGCGCCTGCTGGCCGAGGCGCGCAAGGCCGGGGTGCCGACGCTGCGGGCCGAACATGAAGCCAAGTGGGCCGCGTTCTGGGGGAAGTCGGCCATTCAACTGCCCGACAGCCGCATGGAGAACCTGTACTACGTCGAGCAATATAAGCATCATTGCTGTTCGCGCGCCGGGAGCCTGCCGGTCAGCCTACAGGGGCTGTGGACAACGGATGGGGCCTGGCCTTCGTGGCGCGGCAACTACACGGATGACATGAACACCGAGATGAACTATTGGCCTGTCTATGCGTCCAACCACCTCGAAGACGCCGAACCGCTGTACGAGATGTACTGGCGCAACCTGCCGTACCACCGGAAGATAGGCGCCTACTGGTATGGCAAGGAGATTGCCATCGTCACCGGCGAGCACGGCCCCGGCGGCGAACCATTTTCCGGCCTCTTCACCGATGAGCACTGCCCCAGCGCCGGCGTCTGGATTGCGCATCATTTCTGGCTGCACTGGCAGTACTCGCAGGACGAGAAGTTCCTGCGCGAACGCGCCTATCCGTTCATGAAGGAAATGGTCCAGGGCTATCTGCACATTCTCGAGAAACGCCCCGACGGCAAGCTCCATATTCCCTTCACGGATTGTCCCGAGTTCTTCGGCGGCCGTCCCGATCAACTTGGCGACGACACCAACTACGACCTGGCGCTGTTGCGATTTCTCCTGCAATCGTTGCTGGCGGCGCAACCGCATCTTTCATCTTTGGACCCGGATGCGGTGCGCTGGCAGGAGATTCAGGCGAATCTCGTAGACTACCCTGTTGCCGCCACCGGCTGGTTCAGTCTCTGCGAGTTCAACCGCGGTGCCGAGCCCCCCGGCGCCGCGTGGCCCGATCTGAAAGACCACCTTTGCCTGGCACTGCGCGCCGGAGATGCGCTTCCCTTATCCCATCGTCATCACAGCCACCTGATGGGCATCTATCCGCTGGGGGTCATTGATCCGGAACGCTCGGACGGGGAACGCCGCCTGGTGGAGAACAGCCTGAATGATCTCATCTTCAAGGGGACGGGGGAGTGGTGCGGCTTCTCCTTCCCGTGGGCTGCGTTGATTGCCGGACGCGCGGGCAAGGCGCGCATGGCGCATCATTTCCTGCGGCTCTACTGCGACGGTTTCCTGTCGGCAAACACCTTCAATGTGAACATCGCCGACTCGCAAGATCCGAATGGGATGTGCGCCGCGCAAGGCGAGCCGATCATGACGCTGGAGGCCGGCTTCGGGGCCGCGGCGGCGATCCTGGAGATGCTCCTGCAGAGTCAGCATGGAGTCATTCGAGTTTTCCCAACCTGTTATTCCGGATGGAAGAACGCGGCCTTTTTCCACCTGCGCGCCGAAGGCGCCTTCCTGGTCAGCGCGCGAATGATAGACCGGCGGGTGCGCTTCGTGGAAATCGTGTCGGAAGCAGGTCGCCACTGCCGGGTGCGGAATCCCTTTGGGGCGGAATGCGTCCTCAAGGACCTCTCAGGGGGCAAAACGCGCCGACTCAAGGGCGAGGTTTTTGAGTTCCCGACGAAACGTAGCGGCATGTATCTCCTGACCTCTTCCGACTGCACGGACGTGGAGGCAGATCGGTGTCTGGCTCCGCTCCGGCGTTCCGCGCATGAGATAAACTGGTTCGGCCTGAAGCGTGATGGCGCTCAATAATTTCCTCGCACGCTTCGATATTGTGGCATTCCGAATGCCGAAGTGGTGGGGAAACAGAGAAAACAAACTGAATTTTAAAATGGAGGTTGGCATGTCTGTTCGACAGAGGTTTCGTATCCCCGTGAATTACTACCGGCATTTCGACGCGGACTTCCGCTTAGACGTGCCGGCGGAAGGCTATGGCGGATGGCAGAAGAAGGAATTGGAATTGTCCTTTGACCATACCGCGCTTGTCGTCATGCACGCCTGGGAGTTCGGCACGCGCGAACAGTATCCGGGCTGGCACCGCGTGGTGGAATTCATCCCGCGCGCGCAGGAAATCTGCCGCACCGTCTTCCCGCCGCTCCTGGCCGCGGTCCGTGAGTCCGGGATGCGCCTTTACCATGTCGTCAGTTCCGGTTCTTATGCGAAGGATTACCCGGGCTACCGGCGGGCCGTCGCGCTCGCCGGGCCGCCGCCTGAGCCGCCCGAACAAGTTCCCAGCGACCCCGTGCGCGAAGCGCTTATTGCCTTTAAGAAGGAATACGCCTACCACGGCCTGCACAACATCGAGGACATCAAGCGAGGCTTCAAGAATCTCACCTTTCCGCCCGAGGCACTTCCGGCGGGCGACGAAGGGATTGCCGAGAACGAGGCGCAACTCTTCGCGCTGTGCAAGGCGGACCGGATCAATCACCTCATTTATGCCGGGTGCGCCATCAACTGGTGCCTGCTGCTCGACTCCGGCGGTATGGCAGAGATGAGCCGGCACGGGCTCATGTGCTCCGCGCTACGGCAGGCCGTGACGGCCGTTGAGAACAAGGAAACCGCGCGCAAGGAACTCTGCAAGGAGATCGCACTCTGGCGCGTTGCGCTCTCCTTCGGCTTTGTCTTTGACGTGGATGACTTCATTCGCGCTCTACGGGGGGAGGTGCGCCATGCAGATCGTTGACCTTGGCGAGCCTTGCCACAACTTCCAGTTTACAGAGTGCGTTGCGTTTCGTGACCCGCGCGACGGACGGGAAAAAATCGCCACGGCCAGCGACGTTACGGGAGCAGGTGTGGGCCTGGCCATCATCATCGACCCAGATACCGGCCGCGGCGAGAACTATACCTTCCCCGGCGACAATGGAGCGTTTGCGGTGTTCAACCTCCGCAACGAAGCCCTGCTTTTCGGGACGAACTGTCGCAAAGCCTACATTCTCCGGCTGAACCTGAAGGACCGCGTTTGGGCGGAACCGCTCAGGGATAAAGATCAGACCTACATCTGGAACTTCTGCATGGGGTCCGACGGCATGGTGTACGCAGGTGCCTATCCAGGCTGTCCGCTGCTGCGCTACGATCCTGAACGGCACACCCTCGAGAACCTCGGCCGCGCCTCGGACAACCGGGATAACCTGTACAGTATACACGTCCGGACCCTCCCGAACCACATTCTCATCGCCTGCGGCACGGCGACCGATCACTTCGCCGTCTGGGATATCGCCAATGCCCGCATGCGCGCGTTGGGCAGATCGAAGCTCGGTCCCGGCGGCTTGCGCGCGACGGCGGACATCGCGAACGATTACCTCTGCCTGCGCCGTGGCGGTGAGATGGAGTTCTACGATCCGCGGACGCTCGCACCCATTGCGCAGCCCGCAAACTTTGCCCCTGCCGATCCCGTGGACCCGCTTGCCGCCCGTCTTTCAGATGGCCGCCAGTTGGTCATCCGGGGGCAGGAATATTTCATCCGCCACGACGGCCATCCGGACTCGCCCTTCAGGGAAATTCCGGCGCCTCGCCCCGCGACGGGCATTATGACCATCATCTCCGACCCGGACGGGAACATCTGGGGCTCCAGCGCGTTCGGCCAGACCATCTTCCGATACGAACCCACGACCGGTGCACATTGGAACTCAGGCGCCGTGTGCGCGAGGGGTGGCGAAGTCTACGGTATGGCGTTCTGCCATGACCGGCTCTTCCTCGCCGCCTATTCCGGCGGCGATCTCGTCGTCTATGACCCGGCCAAGCCATGGGATCAGCGCGGGAACGTCAACCCGCGGACCATCGGCGATCTGGGCGGAAAGCTGGTTCGCCCGGCGGCGAAGAGCGTTGTCGGACCCGACGGCGCGATCTGGAGCGGTTGGTATGCCAAGTACGGCGTCTATGGGGGCGGACTGTCGCGCGTGGACCCGGCCAGCCTGGAGATCAAGTCCTGGTATGATCCGATCCCGGAGCAGTCGGTATTGTGCCTGACCGCCGATGAACGCTGGCTGTACTTTGCCACCAGCGGCTGGGCCTGCGGGCTTCCGGCCAAGGTCGAACCGTTTTACTTCGTGGTCTGGGACCCGCAGGGCAAGATCGTCTGGAAAAAACAATACGCGGCAGGCGTTCGCCTGACCAGCGTGGCCGCCGCGTTCGGCACGGTCCTTGTCGGAGTTGGCAACGAAATCCACATCTTCGACCCGGAATCCCGGCGGTTCACCGGCGCGGTCAAGGTTGGCGTCCATTGTTACTGCCTGCTTCCATTTGGAGAAGGCCACTTCGTCGCCTTCTGCGGGAAGGAACTCTTGCTCGTCAACCCCAAAACCGCAACCACAACTAAACTCTGTGACCTGCCGGGCGAAGACCTTACCACTGCCACCGTCACGCCCCGGGGCGAACTCTACTTCGCCGCCGGCTCCCACCTCTACAAGGTCGTCAAGAACTAAACAAGCCATGCAAACAAAACCGAATGCGCGGCCACTTCCCGCTGCGCCAACCATACCGCTTGCGTCAACCATGCCGCTGCCACCGGCTTAACAAAATCGTTCAGCCGATGCTTCGGCAATCTTCCGCCGGAATTTTAAAGGCCCGCTGCCTTGTTTTGACTGACTTTGCTTCGCGCGCCGATGTCATGCGCTGAAGCCGTAAAGACGCAATTTAGCCGCCAGCAGGCGATCCAGGCCGGGCAAGTCTTTCGGATAGACCGAAATCAATCGTTTGCCTTCCTGTTGATAGAGTGTCTGTTTCTTATACATGCTCATCTTGTACTGGGGAGTGTCAAGTCCCCAGTATTCGATGTACACATCCAACTCGGGCAAATAAAAGTCGGGCCGTATCTGGAACTCCGCGATGATGCGGAACTTGGCGTCGTAGCGATAGGCAAGTCCGTGCGCCGTGAGCCAGTCGGCAATGCGCCGCTCCCCCTCGGACTGCACCACGGTGCCGTCCCGTGCCTCGATGGTCTTGTTGATCTCAACCTGCGTCTCGAAATTGCGCCGTTCCAGGAAAACCTCGTCAAAACACCGGTCGCAAAAAACGCGTTGAAATGTCTGGTTTGAACGGGCGTATTCGTCCGCCGTGACCCGCGCATTGCAGCGCTGGCAATGATGTTCGGTAGCCGACGCGGCGATGCGGACGGCTTCTTCTATGAATGCTGCCGCCGCGGCGGCATCTCGCCGGATGTAGTCTTTCTCATCCGGGTTGGCTGCCATATCGCACAGGTCATGCAGGCACCCTTGCGCTGTCGCGCCGTAAGCTTTCAGCGCCTTAATCGCATATTGCCGGGTTTGCGGGTGCGGATCGCGCCGCGCCACCAGCGCGAGTGCGGCCACGGCAGCCGCCTGATCTACGCCCATCCAGGCCAACTTGCCCAGCGCCGAGGCCGACAACCGCCGTGCATTTGCGGACGACGAACGCAGCAACTCGAGCAATTCTCCAAACGCGCCCACTTCGCCTTCACGTCCGATGGTAACCGCACGCTCCGAAAGCCTCTTTTCAAGCTGTCTGTCCATCGGGTTTTTCATCAGTGCCCATATCCTTGCGCATCAACGCGCGCAAGCAAAGTCAGCCTGCAATGAGTTTGTTTTCACAATGCGTGCAGTTTGAGAATCTTTTGCAGTTCCTCCGGCAGGTGATCTGCGGGGCCGACACATTTCAACTCCCGCCGGCAGACGTTGCTAAAATGCCCGCCCATATGTTCCCGGACCTGCGTCAGGGTAGGGCAGGCGGCGCCGAGGAGCTTTTCGAGCGAGGTGACAGCCTCGCCCGCCAGGCCGCAGGGGACAATGGTCGCAAATCCGGAAAGGTCGGGCTTGACGTTGAAACTCATGCCGTGAAACGTTACCCAGCGTTTGAGCCGGATGCCGATGGCCGCCAGCTTGCCGACCTGTGTCCAGGCGCCCGTCATGCCGGGGCGGCGATAGGCCGCGATGCCGAAATCACCGGCGGTGCGGATGGCGATTTCTTCCAGGTTGTGCAGGTAACCGTGTGCGTCGGTCTCCTGTTCGCCCAGCCGGATTATTGGGTACATCACGAGCTGGCCGGGTCCGTGCCAGGTCGCGTCCCCGCCGCGCGAAGAGTGGTAAAGATCAATATGCAGTTTTTTCAGGTCTGCGCTCGACAACAGGACATGACTATCCTGGGCGCGCACACCGAGCGTGATGACGGAGGTGTGCTCGAGGAACAGAACCGTGTCTGGAATGGCGTCGGCGACCCGGGCGGTTACCAGCGCAGTCTGCAGGCGCACCCCCGCATCGTAAGGGAGCGGCTTTTCAATTGTAATGGCCCAGGCGGTCATGGGCGCATTAAATACCGCCGTTTTTGGCCTGTCAAGGCGGGAGTCGCAAGGATTTATTGACAAACCGGATATAGCTGATAACGTTTGCTGCGATTCGGCATGCACGCTTATATGGATCAACCGGGAGATACCAGCATGAAAGCCATTGTTAAAAAAAAGGCCGAACAGGGTTTGTGGCTTGATGAGGTCCCGATTCCGCCGGTCGGCATTAATGATGTGCTGATCAAAATCAAAAAGACGGCGATTTGCGGGACCGACGTCCATATTTACAACTGGGATGCCTGGTCCCAGAAAACCATCCCGGTGCCGATGGTTATCGGCCATGAGTTTGTGGGCACGGTGGAAAAGGTGGGCAATAACGTTACGGATTTTACGCCGGGTGACATTGTCAGCGGCGAGGGGCACATTGTCTGCGGCCGTTGCCGCAACTGCCTGGCCGGCCGCCGCCACCTTTGCATGAAGACCAGCGGGGTGGGGGTCAACCGTACCGGCGCCTTTGCGGAATATCTCTGTATTCCCATGACCAACGTCTGGTTCGCCGATCCCAAAATTCCGCTGGAGATCCTTTCCGTGTTCGATCCGCTCGGCAATGCCGTGCATACTGCCCTTTCATTCGATGTCCTGGGTGAGGATGTGCTGATTACCGGCGCCGGGCCGATCGGGATTATGGCCGTGGCGATCGCCAAGCATGCCGGCGCCCGCTACGTGGTGATCACGGACGTTAATCCCTATCGCCTTGCCCTGGCCCGCAAAATGGGTGCCACGCTGGCGCTGGATGTGCGCACGGAAAGCCTCCGCGCGGCGCAGAATAAGCTGGGCATGAAGGAGGGCTTTGACGTGGGGCTCGAAATGTCGGGGAATCCGACTGCCCTCCGGGATATGGTTGCCAATATGTGCCACGGCGGAAAAATCGCGCTCCTGGGTATTTTGCCGGCGGATACGTTGATTGACTGGAATACCGTCATTTTCAGTTCGCTCAGCATCAAAGGCATTTACGGGCGCGAAATGTACGAGACCTGGTATAAGATGACGTCCATGATCCAGAGCGGACTCAATATTGCGCCAGTCATCACCCACCGGTTTCATTACACCGAGTTTGAAAAGGGGTTTGAGATCATGCGCTCGGGTAATTCCGGAAAAGTTATTCTGGATTGGGAGGGATAAGCGGGACAGCGAGACCGGACCCCGCGGGACGCGGGGCAAGTTTATCCCGTTCCGAGCGGGAGGACAGCTTGCCTTGCGAAGCCTTGGCGAAGCAGGGACGCCGGACCCTCCTTCGCCCGAACGCTCCGGAGGGCAAGCGCCAGACGACGGCACTTAGGGAAAGATTTAACATCGGCAGGGAGGAGCACAGCATGTTGGGTGCCATGCAGAAGCATTTGACCGAACAGCTTGCCCAGATACGGGAGAGCGGGCTGTTCAAAGAGGAGCGGATGCTCGCCGGTCCCCAAGGGGGGCGGGTCACGGTCCAGGGCGGACGCGAGGTGCTGAACCTGTGCGCCAACAACTATCTCGGCCTGGCAACGCACCCGGAGTTGGTTGCCGCGGCCAAAGCCAGCCTGGACCGGTGGGGCTACGGCTTGTCCTCGGTTCGTTTTATCTGCGGCACGCAGGTTATCCACAAGGAGTTGGAACGCCGGCTCTCGGAATTTCTGGATACGGAAGACACCATCCTGTATTCTTCCTGTTTCGACGCCAACGGCGGGCTGTTCGAGACCCTGCTGAACGAGCAGGACGCGGTCATCAGCGACGAGCTCAATCACGCCAGCATCATTGACGGTATCCGGCTGTGCAAGGCCAACCGTCTGCGGTATAAAACCTCCGACATGGCCGATCTCGAAGCCCGACTCCAGGAAGTTCGCAACGCCCGGTTCCGGCTGATCGCCACGGACGGCGTGTTTTCCATGGACGGCACGATTGCCCGGCTTGACGAAATTTGCAACTTGGCGGACCGCTATGATGCGTTGGTCATGATTGACGACTCGCATGCGGTCGGGTTCATGGGGCCGACGGGGCGTGGGACCCACGAATATCGGCGGGTCTGTGGCCGTGTGGATATCATCACCGGGACGCTGGGCAAGGCGCTGGGCGGCGCCAGCGGCGGCTACACGAGCGGACGCAAGGACATTATCGCGCTTCTGCGCCAGCGTTCGCGGCCCTACCTCTTTTCCAACACCGTAGCCCCCATGATCGTGGCCGTCTCGCTGAAGACGCTGGAGATCCTTTCGGCCTCCACGGCCCTGCGCGACAAGCTCATGGAAAATACCCGCTATTTCCGGGAAGGTTTGGCGGCGGCTGGCTTTCAGATCAAAGCGGGCGTACATCCGATCGTGCCTATTATGCTGGGCGATGCCGTGCTGGCCCAGAAGATGGCCGCGCGGCTTCTGGAAAAGGGCGTCTATGTCATCGGCTTTTTCTACCCTGTGGTGGCCAAGGGCCAGGCTCGCATCCGAGTCCAGGTATCCGCCGCCCACTCGCGCGCGGATCTGGATTTCGCCCTCCAGATGTTCGCCGAGGTCAAGCAGGAATTCGGTTTGTAAAAGGCCAGGCCGTGGGCTGTAGTCCGTGGACTGAAATATTCAGACCGCTGTCCACCGCCAGCTTTTCTGTCCTCCGCCGTCTGTCGTCCGGCCTAGTGCTCCACCGGCAGGTTGGCCTCGTATGCTTCCGCCGACAGCAGGGCGTCCACATCGGCGGCATGGTCCGGCTTCATCCGGAAAATCCAGCCGGCGCCAAAAGGATCTGAATTAATGACCTCCGGCGTGTTAGCCAATGCTTCGTTGACTTCCACAACGGTCCCGGCGATGGGCGCATAGACGTCGGAAGCGGCCTTGATGGATTCCACCACGACGGCTTCCTCGCCGGCATCCAGGTGCTGGTTCAGTTCCGGCAGTTCGACGTAGGTAATGTCGGAAAGCTGGTGCTGGGCAAAATCCGTGATGCCCGCTTCAATCACGCCATCTTTCGTTCGGATCCATTCATGCGTTTTCGTGTATTTCAAATCGTCAGGATTGTGTAACATGATTTCCTTCTCCTTTTGGTTTGGGCATAATGGCCGCACGGCCTCTCCAAGCGATTTGGCGCATTACTTTTTTATGTTATCTTTTCCGACTATGCAACTATTTATTTATTTTTTATTTACT
>VSJD01000197.1 GCA_008636095.1 Kiritimatiellota bacterium
GGCTGGTTGAGCCGATTGAAGGTAGCCTGTCCGTCATTCAGGTACGCATAATATTTGGTATGAAAAAATTACGAAAAATGCAAAGGATCTGAACATGCTCGCAAGTTCCGGGGTCAAGAAATTCTTTGAGAGCCACTGGGAGCAGATTGTGCTTTGGACGATCTTTATCGGCCTCTTTTATCTCTTGAAGCCGTTTTTTCTGCTGATCTTTGAGACATTCCTGATTGTCTATATCACGAAGGGCGTCGTTCAATGGGTTGTGCGCCGGGTGAACCTGAGTTACCGCTTGGCGACGGTGATAGTTTTCGTGCTGTTTGTGAGCCTGCTGGGGGTGGTAGGCGCCTGGGTGGGACCGCAACTGATTGCCGAGTCCAACCAGGTGCTGGTGGAATTCGCCGGCGAAGGCGAACAACAAACGCAGAAAAAGATCGGCCGGTTCGTCGAGAAGATCGTGGTCAAAAGCATGGGCGCGGAAAAAGCCCTGGCCATCATCGGATCGGGGGAATACGCGGCCATAATGAAATCCGTGAAGGACGAGGCCGCGAAGGCTGTCAAGGCCGCCTTGCCGCATGTGCTCGATTCGATCCTCCGCCTTGTCCGGTTCGGCTGGCATATTCTGATTTCGTTGTTCCTGGCCATCATTATTTCCTTCATTCTGGTCATGGATTGGCAGCGGATCGTTGAAAAAATGAAGGATCTTGAGCAGAGCCGTATTCGCACCTTCTATCTGGGGGCCGCGCCGCATCTCATTGCTTTCGCCGACGTCCTGGGCAAGGCGCTCCGTGCCCAGGCGATTATTACCGTCTGCAATACGATATTAACCGCGGTCGGACTCTGGCTTTTCGGTGTGCCGAATATTGCCTTGCTTTCGACCATCGTATTTTTTTGCGGGTTCATTCCCATTCTCGGAACATTTCTAAGCTCCATTCCGATCCTGCTCTTTGGCGTTCAAGTCGGCGGACTTATGCTTGTCTTCAAGCTCGTTGTGCTGATTGCGATCGTCCACGCGTTTGAGGCCTATGTGCTCAACCCGAGGATTACGGCAAAAGTTTTGCACGTCCACCCGATCCTGGTCCTGATCCTGATTCTAGTCGGGGAGCGGTTTTTTGGCATCTGGGGTATGGTGGTGGGCGTGCCGATCGGGTATTACGTCATCAGTGTTCTGACAGAGCAGGAAGAAGGGCTTGGTGCCGAACCATCGAAGAGCACGAAATCCTGAGGCGCGCCTGATGAAAACGAATCTTTTCGGTGCCGTTTAAATCTGTGAATGACCCTGACGGAACCGCTCAAAATGCAACGCTGTAGCACTGCGGGCAGGCTGTCGATTTTTCTGGCGAATTTCCCAACCATGAACCTCCTGGCCGTGAACCGTTGAACCTTGCCAATGTTTGGTATGAAATAATAACGAGAAATGCAAAGGAGCTGAACATGCTCGCAAGTTTCGGGGTCAAGAAATTCTTTGAGAGCCACTGGGAGCAGATTGTGCTTTGGACAATACTCGTCGGGCTTTTCTATCTCTTGAAGCCATTCTTTCTTCTGATCTTTGAGACGTTCCTGATCGTTTATATCACGAAGGGCGTTGTTCAATGGGTTGTGCGCCGGGTGAACCTGAATTACCGCTTGGCGACGGTGGTCGTTTTTGTGCTGTTTGTGAGCCTGCTGGGGGCGGTAGGCGCCTGGGTGGGACCACAACTGATTGTCGAGTCCAACCATGTACTGGTGGAATTTGCCGGCGAAGGCGAACAACAAAAGCAGGATAAAATCAACCGGTTCGTCGAGAAGATCGTGGTCAAAAGCATGGGCGCGGAAAAAGCCCTGGCCATCATCGGATCGGGGGAATACGCGGCCATAATGAAATCCGTGAAGGACGAGGCCGCGAAGGCTGTCAAGGCCGCCTTGCCGCATGTGCTCGATTCGATCCTCCGCCTTGTCCGGTTCGGCTGGCATATTCTGATTTCGTTGTTCCTGGCCATCATTATTTCCTTCATTCTGGTCATGGATTGGCAGCGGATCGTTGAAAAAATGAAGGACCTGGAGCAGAGCCGGATCCGCACCTTCTATCTGGGGGCCGCGCCGCATCTCATTGCCTTTGCCGATGTGCTGGGTAAGGCGCTCCGCGCCCAAGCGATCATTGCCGTCTGTGGTACGATATTGACGGCGGCCGGACTCTGGCTTTTCGGTGTGCCGAATATTGCCTTGCTTTCGACCATCGTATTCTTTTGCGGGTTCATTCCCATTCTTGGAGCGTTTCTAAGTTCCATCCCGATCCTGCTTTTTGGCGCTCAAGTCGGTGGGCTTGCCCTCGTGTTAAAGCTCATTGCGCTGGTTGCACTTGTCAACGCGTTTGAGGCCTATGTGCTCACCCCGAGGATTACGGCAAAAGTTCTGCGCGTCCACCCGATCCTGGTCCTGATCCTGATTCTAGTCGGGGAGCGGTTTTTCGGTATCTGGGGTATGGTGGTGGGCGTGCCGATCGGGTATTACGTCATCAGTGTTCTGACAGAGCAGGAAGAAGGGCTTGGCGCTGAACCGTAGGCGAGCACGAAACCCTGAGGCGCTCCTGATAAAACAGAATTTTAGCCGTGCTGGGTCAGAACGGAATCATCGCGCCCAGCTCCGGCAGGCGCGCCGCCTCGATCTTCACTGATTTTGTGTGCGAACCGGGATTGAAATAGACTTGGCCCTTTGACAGCAGGGCGCCGTCGAGGAACACGCGCACAGGCTTAACGTGGCCGAAGGGCGGCACGCAGCCCACCGCGCACCCCGCGAATTCCAGCACCTTTTCCGGCTTGGCAAAAGTCACCCGCTTTGTTCCCACCTTGGCCGCCAGCCGTTTCGAGTCGAAACGCTGGTCGCCCGGCAGAACCACCAGGATGATTTCGCCTTCGGTGGTTTCCAGCATGATGTTTTTTACGGTGTCGGCCAGGGACACTCCCAGCGCTTCCGCCATTGTTGCATTGGTGTGCACCGGATTATGCTCGACCACCTCGTGCGGGGTCTGGCGTTCCTTCAGCAAGGCAATGATGTTTTCTTCCGGACTACTCATGCGCTCCTCCGTTTTCTATGGTTGCAATTACATGTAATGTGCAATATAGATCTTGCCTTGCAGAGAGGCAATACCATAAACAAAAATTAGAATGCGGGAGATAAAAATAGTGATATCGCTGACCGTCCAATATTTTCTGAACCATCGTCTGGATCTGAACGAAATTGAATGGCAAATGGAGGCGATTGCCAAAAAAGGATATCAGGGAGTTTATCCCCATGCCCGGCAGGGGCTGCTGACGCCGTATATGTCGGAGGATTGGTGGCAGGTGATCGGGAAGATTCTCGATGTCTGTCGGCGGACGGGGACCGAGATGTGGATCTGGGACGAGGATTATTTTCCGAGCGGTCTATCCGGCGGCCGGGTGGTCTGGGACGATCCCGGTTTGATCGCCAGGGGACTGGAATTTACGATCCGGGCGGTGGAAGGGGCCGGCCCGTTCGAAGTGGACTTTGGCCCGGGCATGCTCCTGCGGGCCTACGCGGTCGGCGAAGGCGGGGTGGAAGATATCACAAAATACTGCGGGACGCGGCGGCAGACTTGGACCCCGCGTTATGTCCAGCATTCGGCGTATTCGTCTCGGATCAATTTGATCGGTCATCCGCACTGGCGGTGCAGCATGGACGTAAATAGGTTTGCGGCCGCATGGCGGCCCGCCAAGCCTGGGAAATATACGATCGTCGGCGTGGTCATCAACAAAACGGAGGGGGTCCATCCGGACATGTTAAATCCGGAGAGCGTGAAACGATTTATTGAATTGAACTACGAACCGTATTACGCGCGGTTCGGCAAGGAGTTTGGCAAACTGATCAAGGGGGCGTTTACCGATGAGCCGAGTCCGGGCGGGTTTGTGTTTCCGTGGACGAAAAAATTTCCGGACGAATTCAGGATGGACCATGGCTATGCAATTCTCGACTTCCTGCCGCATCTGGCGCTCGATATCGATTCGCGAAGCCCGGTGGTTCGGCATCATTACCGCCTGACGCAGCATCGGCTGCAGCGGGAAAATTACGTGGAGCAGATCGGCCGGTGGTGCGAGGCCCACGGGATCGCGTTTGCCGGGCATTTGACCAGGACGGAGTGGCTTGCCCTGGACGCCTATTACTGGCCGAACGAGCTGCGGTGTTATAAACCGATGCATATTCCTTCGTCCGATCCGCTGACTGCCAGTTGCGGATGGAAGGACGCGGCGGCATATCATACGGGATTGAAAGTGACGTCTTCGGCGGCCCATCTCTTCGGCCGGGAGAAGGCCGGCAGTGACGCCCTGGCCGTGATCGGTGATGAGGCGTCCATCCGCGATTTGAAATATCAACTCGATTACCAGATGGTTCTCGGCGTTAATTATTTCGTGATTCACGGGCTGGGCTACTCGTTGGACGGCCCGCGCAAGGATGAGGTGCCGCCCTCGCTGTTTTATCAGCATACGGAATGGAAACACATGAAAACCCTGTGGGATCATGTGCGGACGACCTGCGAGGCCCTGACGGGCGGCGTGCATGTGTGCGACCTGGCAATGTTATATCCCTCGACCAGCCTGGGCTGCCGGATTAATGTCCCGGATCACCTGAATCTGGCCAATGCGGATGAACGGCAGATCCACGCGCTGGTGGATGAGTTGCTCAGCCACCAGAAGGATTTCGATCTGATCGATGAGATCACCCTGCAGGAATGCGTGACGGCGGAGGGAAAAATCACCACGCCGGAAAAATATCGCACCATTATTCTGCCGTATCTCCACTATATCGACGCTGGAGCAGCCGAGGCCCTGCTTCGGTTTTCCAGGGCGGGCGGAAAAGTAATCGCAATCGGAGTCATGCCGATGGCAATGACGAAGGATCTGGCAAACCCCCTGAAGAAATGGGCGGATACATCGGTGGTCTTCTCGCCGAGTCCGGAGGTGTCAATCCTGGATACGCTTTCCGGTCCGAAGGTCCAGGGCGCGGGGGCTCGGGATGTTTTTGTTCTCCGGCGGAAGAAAGATAAGGAATTGCGGGCTTTTGTGTTCAATCGATCCGAGAATGATTTTGCAGGAACGGTGGACGGCCAGGCGGTTTCGATTCCGGGCCGAGGCAGTCTGATGCTGACCGGGGCGGTCGAGCCGGCTAAAGCGTTGTCCAGCAAACTGGCCGAAGATATCTCCACCGCCTGGATGGTGTCGTTTGAACCTAATCAGTTGCCGCTGAGCTTTTGGCATTCGACCCCCCTCGCGGAATTGCAGAATGATGAAGCGAGATTTTATGCCCCCGGTTATGACCTGATGATCCGACAGAAAGATCCGTGTCCGGAAGGGGACGGCAAGGCATTTTATCATTGCCGGTTTATGCTCACGGACCAGATTCCGGACGCCCGGCTGGTAATGGAAGACGCAACCATCGCGGGAAATTGGAAACTGTTTGTCAATGGAGTCAGGGTTTCCGACTGGAAGCGGGCGGTGGTCTTCGACTGCCGGAATATCGAAGCCCCGGTCGGCCATGCCCTCCGCGGCGGATCGACCCCGACGTTGAATATAATCACGATCGAAACCGAAGGTCCGGGCCGCGGACTTAAAGAAGTTCCCTATCTCTACGGAACATTTACCTGCGAATTCCGTTACAGCCATCTGTCGTTCCCCTTCGTCAAGGGGGCCGTAAAGGAGCTTTTCCCAGAACCACTTCAACCGTGGAACATTCTGGGCTATCCCACCTTCTCCGGGTCCGCGACCTACCGGCGAAAAATCGAAATACGGAAGGCGGGAAATTATCTCCTCGATCTGGGAACGGTCTATGATGTGGCGGTGGTTTGTCTCGATGGAAAACCGGCGACCACTTTAGCCTGGTCCCCGTACCGCTGCTCATTAAATAACCTTGCGGCGGGTACTCATGAATTGGCCATTGAGGTGTCCAATCCACCAGCCAATCGCAATCGGGCCGCTCACCTGCCGGCCGGGCTACTCGGTCCGGTGCGGCTGATTACGCGATAATTTTGCCCAGGCATTCCCTGGCATACGGGCGCTTATTTGCCGTCGAAATAAGTTTATGGGGGCAAAAAACATCCATCTTTTTACTTGTATCCCAACGCACGCCCTGCCACATTTTATCTATCAAACAAATCGATGTCCACAGAAGGCATAGCTCGACCAGTTAGTATTACACTTGCTGCGGGCTAATAAGAAAGGATTTCCCGTGGAAATGATTTACCTCAGTCGCAAGGATGTCGAAGACCTGGATATGACCATGAAGGACGTACTGGCCGCCGTGGATAACGGCTTTCGGCTCAAAGGTCTTGGTAAGACCGAGATGCCTCCCAAGCCCGGTATTCATCCGCGGCCAAATGCCTTTGTTCATGCCATGCCGGCGTACGTGCAGGAGGTAGAGTCGGCCGGCCTGAAATGGGTCAGCGGCTATCCTTCCAACCCGGACAAGGGCTTGCCCTACATTACGGGACTGCTTGTGCTCAACGATCCCGCCACGGGCATTCCAATTGCCGTAATGGACTGTGCTTGGATCACCGCCATGCGCACGGGGGCCAGTGTCGGGGTCGCCGCCAAGTACCTGGCCCGCCCGGACAGTCGCACGGCCGCCATCCTCGGTTGTGGCGTGCAGGCGCGCACGAGCCTGATGGCCCTGGTCGAAACCCTGCCCCAGCTCAAAGAAGTTCTTTGTTGCGATGCGTTCCCGGCGGCCACCAAGCGGTTCATGGACGAGATGGGCCAGCGGTTTCCAAAACTGAATCTCATTTCCTGCGCCAGTCCCGCCGATATGATGAAAGGCGCCGATGTGGTTGTCACGGCCATCCCAATCGTCGCGAAGCCGAAGCCTCCCTTGGAGGCCGGTATGCTTAAAGTCGGCGGCCTGGGTGTGTCGCTGGATTACGATTCCGCCTGGACCAGCGCCGCCATGAAGGAATGCGATCGGTTCTGCTCCGATGACGTGGGCCAGTTGCTTTCCACCAAGGAGCACGGTGTCTATTTCAGCGGCGTTCCGAAAAAGATTTACGCCGACCTGGGCGAACTGGCCGCGGGAAAGAAAAAAGGGCGTACCAACGACCGCGAAAAAATCTTCGCCATGAACATGGGTATTGCCGTGGACGACATGGTCACGGCCAAAGTGCTTTATGAACGCGCGGTCAAGACAGGTGCCGGTGTCCGGCTCCCACTGTAACGAATTAGTGCTGTATCCCCGTGATCCGGCGGCTGATAAAAGTCACGGAACGCAAAATTTTGGTTCCCTGCCCGCAACGCTTTGCGTAGCGATGCAAGCGGGTTGTCTGGCAAGCCCTGAAGTTAAGTGGCCCGGGCTACGCCGGAGGCTTCGCCGAGGCGAGAGCACATACTTCAAGGCAAACTGGCAGGGAGCCCTTTCCCGAGACTGGTACCCCGTTTAACATTTTTTTAAAAAAGGTGTTGACAACTACAGGTGGTTGTATATTTTATTAACACCTACAACAGATTGTGGTTTTTTTCGGAGTTCTGATTGTGAGGCTACCGGTTCGGGAGGTGTCAGTTTTACCGAACGGCGCAATCGAATAATCGAAAAAAAGACCTGGAAGGGGTCTGACGGTTGAACTCAGCATTGCACGTTGCATTAGTTTTTACATCCAAGAAAAAGGTACAGGAGATGTCGGTTGTTCGTCGTCCCGATGAGTTGGTGGTTGACGACGATGAACCGCCGGACTTATTGGCAGAATACGATACCGAGGAGACCATCTCCGCGGTAGCCGCTGCACTTTCGCGGCGGTATCGTGTTACGCGGGTGGAAGGCGATACACGGGCCTATGCGCGCCTGCGCAAACTACATCCCGATCTTGTCTTTAATATCTCCGAAGGATTTACAGGGCCGAACCGTGAATCCCACGTCCCCGTTCTTTGCGAAATTCTGGGATTGCCTTACACCGGTTCTGATGCCTTGACGCTTGGTATCTGCCTCGACAAGGCCCGTGCCAAGGAAATCCTGGCGTATCACCAGATCCCCACGGCGCGGTTCGAGGTTGTGGCGCCGGGCGCATCCGCCGCCATGCTTGCCTCTTTCCGTTTGCCCGCGATGGTTAAGCCCCTGCGGGAAGGCTCTTCCATGGGCATCCGTAACGACAGTTTGGTCAGGACCCGCACCCAGTTGCGCGCACATGTCCGCGAGATTCACCTTGCGTATCATCAGCCGGCGCTGGTGGAAGAATTCCTGCCCGGCCGCGAATTTACCGTGGGTGTGCTGGGCAATGCGCCGGCTTACGAGATTCTGCCGCTGGTAGAGATCAATCACAGCGTGCTTCCGAAGGGTGCGAACCACGTCTATGGGTATGAGGCCAAGTGGGTATGGGACGATCCGGCCAAGCCCCTGCCGATTTTGGTCTGCCCCGCCAAAATTTCCATCGCACTGAATAAACGCATTCGCGCGCTGGTCGGCCGGGCATTGGATGTCCTGGGCATCCGGGACTGGGCCAGAGTGGACCTGCGGCTGGATGCGGAAGGCAACCCGAACCTGTTGGAATTGAATCCACTGCCTGGCATTCTGCCGGACCCCGGTGAAAATTCGGCCCTGCCGGCGGCAGCGCGCGCGGCAGGATATTGTTACGATGAACTTATTTTGAAAGTGGCCGCGATTGCTTTGCGGCGCCATGGCCTGTTGAAATGAATGTCCGTTCGACACTTGCAGGTATTTTATACAACGTTTTCGTGCCGAGCCTGGGAAGGCCGAAGGAAGCGCTCTCTGAGCGTGCCCTGCAAACTGCCGCCCAGCAGGCAGGCGCGGCGCTCTTGTCTGGCGGGTATCGCCTTCAGTGGATTCCCGTTCGTGATCGCATTGAAGAGATTGTCGCACCGATTCGCCGCCGGCGCCCCGCGGTGATTGTCAACCTGTGCGAGGGATTCCGCGGCCATTCGGCATATGAAGCGCAGGTGGCGGGATTGCTGGAATTACTGGACATTCCCTTTACCGGCAACAACTCGCACGCGCTGTTTCAATGTCACGACAAATTCAGGACTAATGCTATTTTGAGGGCCAGTGCCCTGCCGACCCCGCCGAGCTGGCTCGTCGAGGATGAACGTCAACTACCTGCCGCGGCTCGATTTCCGCTGATCGTGAAGCCCAACTGTGAGGATGCCAGCATCGGGATTTACCCCCATTCCGTGGTACGGACCCGTCTGGCCTTGCGGAAGCAAGTGGCACGCGTGCTGGCCGCCTATGACCAGCCGGCGCTGGTCGAGAGCTTTGTGGACGGCCGTGAAATCAGCGCGGCCATTGTGGATCAGCCCGAACCGCGCGTTCTGCCGCTTTCGGAGATTTTATTTCAGCATTATCCCGCCGGCTTGCCGCGCATTGTGGGCTACGACGCCAAGTGGCAGGCCGCGCATCCGACCTATCGGGGCACGGTGCCGGTATGCCCGGCGAGGGTCTCGCCGGCTTTGGAGCAGCGGTTGACGCGCTTCGCCCTGCAGGCTTGGCGGGTTTTGAAGTTGCGCGGCTATGCGCGCGTGGATTTCCGGTTGGATGCGCGCGCATGTCCGTACATCCTGGAAGTGAATCCCAATCCCGACACATCACGTGAGGCGGGTCTGGCACGGTCCTTGGCGGCGGAGGGCATTGCCTACGAGGATTTCTGGCGGAGCCAGGTGCGTCTGGCGCTGAAAAAAATGAAAGCCAATCATGAAAATTAGACCGCTAACCAAACAGGATCGTAAAGCGGTTTTAGAGGTAATTCATTCGACTGGCATGTTCACGAAGGAAGAAGAGCGGGTGGCGAACGAAGTGATCGACGTCTGCCTTACCAAGAGCGGCCAGCAGGATTATGTCGTTGTCGTGATTGAAAACGAGCAGGGCGCTATTGTGGGCTACATGTGCTATGGACCCACGCCCATGACCGAAGGCGTCGTAGATTTATATTGGATGGCCGTTCATCCCGGCAAGCACCGGCAAGGCTACGGCAAAGCCTTGATTCGATGGTTGGAAAAAGACGTCCAGGAAAAAAAGGGGAGGTTGA
>VSJD01000198.1 GCA_008636095.1 Kiritimatiellota bacterium
TCGTGATCGAAACTTCATCCAAGGACAAGTACGCAACCGCGCGTAATTTTTACCAGCGCCTGGGTTATGTGGAAAGTGCGCGCATTCGCGATTTCTACCGCCCTGGCGACGATCTCTTGATTTACTGCAAGTATCTCAAACCGGAGGGTGCTTAACATGGAACGATGGCAGAAGCTTTTGCAGAAGAGTCTGACAACCGCGGAAGAAGTAGCCGAGGTGTTCGGCCTCAAGGTGGATGAAATCCGCCGGGTGGCCGGCGCGTTCCGCATCCGCATCAATCCCTATTACCTGAGCCTGATCAAGGCCAAGGGGGACCCCTTGTACCGTCAAATGGTGCCCGATGCCCGCGAGCTGGAGGGGACCTGCGGGTTGGAGGACCCGCTGGCCGAGGATCAGGAGTCACCCGTGCCGGGGATTGTGCACCGTTACCCCGACCGCGTCCTGTTCCTGGTCTCGCACGAGTGCGCCTCCTATTGCCGCTTCTGTACCCGTAAGCGCATGGTCGGTGACTTCCATAAAATGCATCCGCAATTCATTGAGAACGGGCTGGCCTATATCCGCCAGCATTCGGAAATTCGCGATGTGATCGTATCGGGTGGCGATCCGCTCCTGCTCTCCGATGATCGCCTGGAAGGCATTCTCAGGGAACTGCGCGCGATTCCCCACGTGGAAATTATCCGCATCGGGACCCGCGTGCCGTGCGTATTGCCCCAGCGTGTGACCGCCAAGTTGGCGCGGATGCTCAAAAAATATCACCCGCTCTACATGAACATGCATTTCAATCACCCGGACGAAATTACGCCGCAGTCGGCCAAGGCCCTTAACCGGCTGGCCGATGTCGGCATCCCGCTGGGTACACAGACCGTCCTGCTGAAGGGCGTCAACGACGATCCGGTCGTGATGCGCTCTCTCATGCAGAAGCTATTGGCTTGCCGCGTGCGGCCGTATTACATCTATCAGGCCGACCAGGTTGCCGGCACGGAGCACCTGCGCACGACTGTGGCCAAGGGACTGGAGGTTATCAAAGGTCTGCGGGGGTGGACCTCGGGACTGGCGGTGCCGCACTTCGTCATTGATACCCCGGGTGGCGGCGGCAAGGTGCCGCTTCTGCCCGATTACGTGATATCCATGACCGATAAGGAAGTGGTTCTGCGCAATTATAAAGGCAAGGCATTCGTGTATAAACAGGTCAAACCCAAGAGCGTGCCGGTGGCGCCGCAAGCGAAAGTTACCACGCCGATGGAAGCCTGGACCTTGAAGGAACAGGTCCGCAGGCGGAAAGAGCCTGCCGATGTCACAGTGATGCCCTCGCCGATTGCACGGGGGTAAAGGGCCTTATAAAGAAGCTCTTCTTGCCCAGCTCTTCAATCCGCAATCCCGCGCAACGCGGGACCACGCGCGGCGCGTAGCAAGCAAGTTTGCCACGCCAAAGGCATGGTCCGCAACTTGCCTCGCCCGTGGCGGGTCATAAATCAAAAATGTATTTTGGGCGCTTGCGGCAAAGAAATGTGCGCACCTGTTTGACAACCGTAGCCACAATTGCCCCTTCCTTCACCGTGGTCTTATACGTTCCATCCACGTAAAGCGCCGCTTTACCCTTGCCGCCGGCGATGGCGATATCCGCCTCGCGGGCTTCACCGGGACCGTTCACCATACAGCCCATGATTGCCACTACGGGCCAGTCCGCCGGCTGGCGGGTGCCTGAAAATTCGTGTGCCAGCTTGTCCAGTTCCTCTTCGACCCGGTGGGCAAGAGCTATGACGTCAAGCTCAACCCGCCCGCAGGTGGGGCAGGCAATAACGCTGGGGCCGGGCGGCCGCAGCGCGAGCGCGCGCAGAATTTCCAACCCCGCTTTTATTTCCCGTAACGGGTGTTCGGTCAGAGATACACGGATCGTATCCCCGATACCCTCTGCCAGCAGGATGCCCATGGCCGTGGTCGAGCGTACCGTGCCGGTGAGTAGCGTGCCCGCTTCAGTCACGCCCAGGTGCAGGGGGTAATCGGTGGCTTCCGACAGGAGCCGGTAGGCTTGGACCGTGCGCACCGCGTCCGAGGCCTTCACCGAAATTTTAATTTCGCGGTAGTCGAGGTGTTCCAGGATACGCACGTGTTTCAGGGCGCTGGCCACGAGCGCTTTGGCCGTGGCGCCGCCGTATTTCGCCAAAATTTCTTTTTCCAATGAGCCGGCATTGACGCCGATACGGATGGGAATTTTACGCTCGCGCGCGGCGCGGACCACTTCGCGCACGTTGACGATCGAACCGATATTGCCGGGATTAATCCGCAGGCCGTCCACGCCTGCGGCCAGCGCCTGGAGAGCCAGGCGATAATTAAAGTGGATATCGGCTATGAGCGGAATGTGGATCGCCCGCCGAATGGCGGCCAGGGCACGCGCGGCTTCCTCGTCCGGCACGGCCACGCGAATGATGTCACAGCCCGCGCGTTCAAGGTCGCGGATCTGGGCAATCGTGGCGCGGACGTCGCGCGTGTCGGTCTTGGTCATGGTCTGGACCGTCACCGGCGCTCCGCCACCTACCGCCACAGGACCGACATGAATCTGCCGCGTTTTCCGCCGCGGCGCCAGGATGGATGGAGATGCAATACTCATACCCAAATTATTTCCTTAATTTAGCGTCGCGCCAAGCGGGAGAACTAGTCAGGCTTGGACGAGCTCTTTCATAAGCATTTCCCGGCCCTTCGCGTAGTTGGGGCAGGGAGCAGGACTTGCGCCACAACCGTCGCGCCACACGGAGAGCGGGGCGATGCGGCTATCCAATGCACAGACACCGCCCGTTTTCGGAATCCGCTCGAAGATTAGCTTATATAATGACCTTGCGTCCATTGTGGTGCCATATGTCAGACCCAAAACCTGGAGCACATTCAAATCCTTCATCTCGTTGTAGAGCCCACCGGAGCCTATGTTGCCGCACACGCAGGCATTGAGTTTATGGACACGGTTGGGGCAGGGGCCGCACATCATCCAGTCGGCGCCTGATACGAGCGTAATGGGCGTATCAGGGTGCTTGAGTATATGTTGTATCATCTCGGGCAGGTTGTCCGGCGCGAATGGAGGCCTGACGCCTTCGCCATATTGGGCGACGGCACAGACGAGGATGTGTGGGCGAATTTTGATTGCTTTTGACGTGAACATGTCCTCAATGGATTTATCCTTGTCGCGTTTCATTTCCTCCGTGCTACGGGGTGGAATGATGGCGTTGATCCCCTGCGTGTGACCTTTCTCGTAGCGTCCGCTCCGGGCTTGTGGACATCCGCGCCATGCTTCGGATGTGACCGTGGCGTAACCGCAGATTCCCGAAACGGAAGAGATCGCCTTGAGTAAACGCCCGAGAATAATTCTCGCCGGCAAAATGGATCCCGGTGCAAGATCCAGCCGTTGGAGGATATCCATGTCGCGCTTGCGGTTGAATTCCATCCCTTCGCGCGTGTCGTTTCGGGGGCCCACGGCTTGATAACTAAATTCGTCGGCCGCATTACAGCGCAGGGCGATGGGCATGTCGGGGTTGGCACGGATTCTTTCCGAAATTTCCTTAAGGCGGGGGTCACTTTGGGCCGAGTCGCTTTCGCCAAGTGAACAAACGATGCATAGAAGCTGATACGGTCTAACCGTCAACGTTGCATAGTCCGATTTGCATTTCACAGTATTTGCCTTTTCATTGTTAGCGTTAAGCGCATTTATTCGCCTACGGCGCCGCCGGTTCGTTGGTAACGGCTTCCGGAACGGCAAGCGCGTTGGTGTCGGCCATCTGGCGGGCAACCGTTTTCGATAGCTGGCGGAGTTTATAGAGCCGCTGAAAATCACGCCCCGAGAGCAGAATGATCGCCGCGATAAACAGAAAAAAGAAAAATTGGTAAATCCAGGCAATCAGTTTCGGGTGAATTGGACGCCGGGTGACCAGCTCCCACAGGGAAAACATGATGTGCCCCCCGTCGAGGACCGGGATCGGCATGAGGTTGAGGATGGCCAGGTTCACGTTAAGGAAGCACATGAACCACAGGGCGATCATTATGCCTTTGCGCACGGCATCCTGGATCATGTAAAGAATCATGGGCGGACCGCCGAGTCCCTCAGCCGTGTGCCGGGCTTCCTTTGAAACAAGCGCGCGGACCACGCGGAGGATCATGGTGGCATGGCCCTTCAGTTGAACGCTGGGTGGAATGTGAACCACCTGATCGTAATCCACGGCCATCGGGTCGAAGCGGATGCCGATCCGCGCGCGCCCCAGGACCGGGTCAAGCTGAGGCGAAACGGTGAGGGCCAGGATTTCCCCGCCGCGTTCCACGGCGAGCGGGGTGAGAGTGTCCGGCCGCGCGGACACGAGCGCGACCAGGTGTTCCACGCTGAACACGGCTACGTCGTTGAACCTTACGATGATGTCCTCCGGCTGAACGCCGGCCTGGGCCGCGCTGGACTCCGCCTCCACGGCCATGACCTTGCATAGCGTGATTTCGCGCAGACCATCCACCATCCGGAAACCCAGTGCGTTCTTTTCCGTCGGCACCGTGATCATATTGGTGCCTTGCGGTGTGCGCACGACGAAGCGGACGGTTTCAAAGCGTGCATTTTCCTGGATGACATCGTTCCACGTTGCAACCGGGACATCATTTACAGCAAGAACTTCATGGCCGATCCGCAAACCGCTGGTGTAGGCAACCGAATTGGTGTCCACAAAACCGATAATGGCGGAACGCTCGCCCGGTGTGGATGGCTTGCCGCCCCAATAGACAATCCAGGCGATGATCGCGGCCAGGACCATATTGCCGGCGGCGCCGGCCGCCGCTACAACGATTTTTTTCCAAGGCGCCACAGGCGGCGGTGGTTTAGGCGAAGGAATAGCCGGTAAGGACGCGCCCCCTTGTGGCGCGGCTACAGATTCGGTAACATCGGTTTGTTTCGGTTTCACGGTCGGCAAGGCATCGGTCGGATCCATCTGAGGCAGGGCCACGTACCCGCCAATGGGGAAAATACCGATCTTGTACAGGGTGCCGCGATATTTCTTTTTCCAGATGGATGGTCCGAAACCTAACGAGAAAACTTCCACGACCATGCCGAACGCTCGGGCGGCGATGAAGTGGCCCAGTTCATGGGCAAAGATCGATACGCCGAACAAAAGCAACACAATCACGGTTACATATATGCCATGGAAAATCATAGGGCCTGCCTTTTGTTTATTGTTCCCGAACCAGCCGGCCGGCTTCTGCGCGTGCCCAGCGATCGGCCGCCAGGATATCCGGCAAGTCCGGGTCAGCCAGCGCGGTATGCCGGCCCAGTACCTGTTCCACTGTGCGCCAGATGCCGGGGAAGGATAGTTTGCCGTTTAAAAATTCCTGGACGGCGACCTCGTTGGCCGCGTTCAGGATGACCGGCATGGTGCCGCCCACCCGGGCCGCCGCGCGGGCCAGAGACAGGCAGGGAAAACGCGTCTCGTCCGGCGCGGCAAAATGAAGCGTCCCGAGCCGCGCCAAATCGAGGGCCGGCAGGCCGCCATCCAGGCGTTCCGGCCAGGTGAGCGCCAACTGGATGGCGAAACGCATGTCGGAAACACTGAGTTGGGCCAAAACATTCCCATCCTGAAATTCGACCATGGAATGCACGATGCTTTCCGGGTGAATCACAACCTCGATGCGGTCGAAGGGTACACCGAATAGCCAGTGGGCTTCGATGATTTCCAGTCCTTTGTTCATCATGGTGGCCGAATCCACCGTCACCTTGCGGCCCATGTTCCAGCGAGGATGCTTCAGGGCTTCGGTCACAGTTACTTTTTCCAGGTCCAGACGCGGGTTATGCGCGAACGGCCCACCCGAAGCGGTCAACATGAGGCGACGCACGCGATTCGCGCCCTGGCCATCCAGGCACTGAAAGATGGCGCTGTGTTCGCTGTCTACCGGCAAAATCCGTGCGCCCGAGGCGCGGCTGGCGGCCATAACTTTGTGACCGGCCGCCACGAGGACTTCCTTGGTGGCCAGTGCCACGTCCGTGCCCTGGCGCAAGGCCGCCAGGACGGGACTTAAACCCGCCATGCCCACGATGGCCACGAGCACAACATCGGCGGCCTCCTGCGCGGCCAATTCTTCCAGGCCTTCCGGCCCGGCAAGCACCGCCAAGCCTGCCGGGGCCAGTTGTGTGGCGCGCCGCACCGCTTCGCAATCGGCCACGGCCACGCGCTTAACAGAAAAAAGACGCGCCTGTTCCAGCAGGCGCTCCACCTTGGTTTGGGCCGCCAGGCCGATGATCCGGAACCGGTCCGGAAACGCCGCCACCACGCGCAGTGCGCTTTCCCCGATGGAACCGGTACTGCCCAGGATGACGATATTCTTTGGGGTGTTGCTCATTAACCTGACTCATTCATAAAAACTACATTTTCATTCACTGTCACTTGCAAATCATGCAATTATATCAATTGCATGATTTGCAAGTTTCGACGCGCCCTTCGACTTTGCTCAGGGCTTGCTCAAGGTTAACCCTGAGCGAAGGCCTGTCTTCAGGCCGTAGTCGAAGCCTAAAGGGTGATCTATTCATGGCTTTGCATGAATAGATCAGGTTAAAACGCCAGCAGAATTTTGGTGTACATGTACAGTGCCGGCGCGCCAAACAGAAGGCTGTCCATCACATCCAACATGCCGCCCATGCCAGGTATAAGCCGGCCGGCATCCTTGCTGTTCGCGGCGCGTTTGAGCATGGATTCGGTCAAGTCGCCCACCGTACCCAGGGCCGGCAACAGAATCCCGAGGATGATGGCGTCATAAATGTTCATGGTGATAACGCCAAAATGTCCGTCGGCCAGGAAGTAAACGCATAGGCTGGCCAGCAACCCGACTGCCACGCCGCCGATAAATCCTTCCCAAGTTTTGCTCGGTGAAATGCGCGGAATCAGTTTGTGTCGTCCCAGCCGACTGCCGATGACGAAGGCGCCGATATCCGTGCTCTTGACAACCGCGATCAGATAGAACACCAGCCATCGGCCCGTTGGCCCGATGGGATCCAGCCAAGAGGGGCATTCCCAGGTAAAGGCCAACTTGGTGAAATAGTTGAACAAGAACGGCACGTATAGAATACCGAACAGCGTGCAGGCCATGGTGGCCAGGGGCTGGTCGTTGTTTTTCTGTGGAAACTGCCGGATGAGAATCGCAATGATGGTGACGAACAAAATGATTAACTCGTGCTCGCCGGCCAACGCCGCTGTTTTTAAGGTAAAGGAAAGCCAGGTCCCGGCGATCAGCAGGATACTGGCGACGACGCCCATGATTCGAAAACTGGGAATCGTCATGGCATCGAGCAATTGGTAGAATTCCAGCACTGCAATGGTTGCTATGGCACAAAGCAGCGCACAGATAGTGAGGGATGGCGCCCAATTGGCGACCAGCAGTAAGGCCGTTCCTAGGCACAATCCGCTCGCGATGCGTTTGTTCAATACCGTCATACCAATTCCTTGCCAGTTAACTGACCTGACCGAAACGCCGGCGGCGGCGGGCGTATGCCGCCAAGGCCTCGGCGAAAGCGTTTTCGCGGAAATCGGGCCAGAGCGTTTCCGTAATATAAAGTTCGGTATAGGACGCCTGCCATAACATAAAATTACTGAGCCGCATCTCGCCGCTGGTCCGGATCAGCAAGTCGGGGTCCGGGACATCGGGCGCGAACAGGTGCCGGGCGACCAGGGCCTCGTTAATATCCCGGACGGCCAACTTGCCGTCCTGGACATGCCGGGCGATGGCGCGAACGGCCTGGGTGATTTCATCCCGGGCGCCATAGCTCAAGGCCAGGATCAACTGGCGCTGGGTAAAATGTTCCGTGGCCTTCATGACGCGCTGGAGTTCGTTGCGCACCGGGCGGGGCAGGTCGTGCAGGCGTCCAATGGCGCGCAACCGGATTTTTTCCTGGAGCATGTCGGTCTCGCGTGTTTTAAGAAACTGTGCCAGGATTCGCATCAGGCCTTTGATTTCCGAGGGAGGGCGCACCCAGTTCTCGGTGCTGAACGCGTACAGGGTCAGGTACTGGATGCCGGCCTGCTTGCACGCACGCAGGACGGCTTCCACCGATTGAGTGCCTTCCTCGTGGCCCTTCAGGCGGGGCACCCCGCGCTGTTTTGCCCAGCGCCCATTGCCGTCCATGATGATGGCCACGTGCCGCGGAATTATATTGATATCTTTTTTCGTCATGATGATTTTTTACCGCAGATAAATTCAAAACGTAACTGTAATTTCTCAGATGTTCGGTATTCAGAGTTGGGGGTTCGGCTCTCCATACTCGCCAGCGGCCTTAGCAACGGCCCGACGGCGTTCCTTTTCGGGAAGGTGCCGTTCAAGCGACTGTTTTTTAAAACATAAATAAAAAATCAGAAATAATACAAGTCTTACCTGTTGCCGCATGGTTCATCGGTCATGCTCTACCGAACACTTGAGTTAATTACCAGTTACGGCCTTCAGCACTTCATCCACAACGGCCTGTTGCATGGCGTCCGTCAATTCAGGGTAAATGGGTAAGGCCAGAACTTCGCGGGCGGCCTGCTCGCTTTCCGGGAAATCGCCGGAGCGGTAACCCAGGTCGCGGAAACAGGGTTGCAGGTGCATGGGCACGGGATAGTAAATGTCACAGCCGATGCCGGCCTTTTGCAAGGCCGTGCGCACCCGGTCGCGCTCCGGTACGCGGACCACGTATTGATTGTAAATGTGATGATTCGTCAGGGTGTGGCCCGCGTATGCCGCCCGCGGGGCCTGTACTACTGAGCCTCGGAAAGCGTGGTTGTAGAATTCGGCGTGCGCGCGCCGCGCCGCATGCCAGCTTTCGAGGTGTTTCAATTTGACGTCCAGCACGGCCGCCTGCAGGGCGTCCAGGCGAAAATTGCCGCTCAGACGGTCATGCCGGTATTTCTCCACCGACCCATGCACACGAATGGTGCGCAGGGCCGTATCCAGCGGTGCGTCGCGGGTTACGGCCATGCCGCCGTCACCGAAACCGCCCAGGTTTTTGGAAGGAAAGAAACTGAAACAGCCGATGTCTCCCAGTGTACCCGCCTTGTAGACACCGGTACGCGCGGGATATTCCGCGCCGATGGCCTGGGCCGCGTCCTCAATAACATGCAGACCGTGTTGCCGCGCCAGATCCATGAGCGGGTCCATATCGGCGCACTGGCCGAACAGGTGCACCGGCAGAAGCACCCTGGGTGTGTGTTTCTTCAAGCGGCGGGGCGGGTTCTCCAGCAAGGTGCGCACGCTGGCCGGACTCAGGTTGAACGTCAGGGGGTCAATATCGGCCATGAGCGGAAAAGCGCCCAGCCGGACAATGGAGCCGAGCGTGGCGAAAAAAGTGAAGGGGGATGTGACGACGGCATTACCGGGCCCGATATCCAGGGCCATAAGCGCCGCCAACAAGGTGTCGGTGCCCGAGGATAGGCCTACGGCGTACGGCACGCCGCAGTAAGCGGCCACATGCGCCTCAAATGCCTGGACCCGCGCGCCGAGAATGAATTGCTGGGCGTCGCACACCTCGTCCATGGCCGCGCGGATTTCCTCACGGAGCGGCGCATATTGGGCCTTCAAATCAAGAAAAGGAACTTTCATTGGTACCTTATAATTTTGCCAGGCAAAACGGCATTATGAGAATATCAGGATCGGGAAGCAAGCGGATTCCAAAGACCCTGATTCGCGGATAAATTCCGCGAATCAGAAATGGGTTATGTTCAATGGTTCATGGTTGATGAGGATAGTGTGATCCGGGATCAATACACGGTCAGTCAACGTTTCCGTGCGATCGATCAAGTCGGGAGTGCCGGAACGTGTTTGACGCCTATTTATGGGAAATCCATCGGTGTCATGTGCTTCCTGCTTCATCTACCATCAACCATATACCATTAACCATCTCTGGGGCTCAGGGATTAAGCGCCTGGGCGCGCTTGACCATGTTGAGGTAGGTCAGGATACCTTCAGCAATGCCCCGGACAGCATTGTCCCGGTAGGCCGAGGTCATTATTTTGGTCCTATCTTT
>VSJD01000121.1 GCA_008636095.1 Kiritimatiellota bacterium
GCGACTCGATATAAACCCGCATTCTACCAAGGCGGCAGGGCAGTCCACATTGCGGATTACGTAGAACCGGGAGCGCCGTATGCCGCGGTCTTCCAGCCGGGTGTACTTAATCAGACTCCTTTGGAGGTAATAGCCCAGGACCATATTAGCTCCGTCGTGACTGTTACCGGGGAATACCACGCGATCCCGGGAGCTGACAAAAGCGCTTGCCGTGATGGGACACCCTGCCGGCGGCAGGATGTGGGTCTCGATGCCGGAGGAGTTCGCGTTCGCGGCCGCGTTCAGGTGAATACTGACAAACAAATCAGTGCCCCATCGGTTAGCCAAAAGGCACCGCTGGTCCAGATCGGTGGTTTGATCGCCGCCGCGCGTCAGGCGCGCGTCCACATTGTATTTCTGCAGGATGGTCCGAACGCGCTGGGCCAGTTCCAGGGTAATGCGTTTTTCTTCCAGGCCCCGGCGCAGATCGGAGGCGCCGGGATCCTGGCCGCCATGGCCCGGATCCAGGATCACCAGCCGCCAACCTTCCGACTTGAGCGCCCGCGAGGGATTGATCAGCGGCAAAATGGTTTTATCCACGTCCATGTCCCGGATGGTCCAGGAGCCCCAATGCCGGGCAACCGGCGCATTCAACCAGATGAGGATGTTGTTGAATTCAACCTTGCGGGTATCGCCTTCGAAGGTGAAAGTATTGAATTTGGTCCTCAGCACGAGGTTCTTGCCCTGTGGGGTGTATGAGAGGAAGTTGTAGCGATGGGACAGCTGGGACAATGAGACGGCATCACCCATGATGAAACTGCCCGCGGAGGCCGCCTCCGTGGCCAGCCAGGCGCCGGCAAGCAGGCCGGCCCCGAGAGCTCGGGTGGCGCCGAATACTCGGCCGGCGCCGAATACTCGGCCGGCGCCGAATGCCTGGAGGGCGCCGGATTTTTTCAACCTGTGATGAGACGGTAAATTCATAACGCGCGGATAATGGTTAATGGATCATGGTTGATGGTTCATGAATCGAGCCACACAGAGCTTTACCGCAAGACCACGAGACCTTGATCGGCAACGTAAACTCAAGGGGGCCTTGATGGATCGCACGCTACGGTCTTTCGCTCCAAGTTTAAGTGTGCTTCGTCTGGGCCGCATCAAACATTCACCATAAACCATCAACCATTCCCGATCTGCGCGCTTACGCGCGGATCGGGGGTGTTCATTGCCTATTGACATCCACAAGAGCGCAAGTATAATCGTAAACAATAGAAAAAAACAGGAGTTTTTTCCATGGCGGATCTATCTGAAGCCAATGTGCCCAAGCGGGCACGCGAGTTGTTTGACAAGGGGCTGGTGGCCACGGAGCATGGTAACCTGCCTTATGCAATGGATATGTTCATGGCGGCGCTGGATATCGAACCGCATTTTTTGAGGGCTCGGAAATTCCTGCGGGCGACCGCCCTGAAGCATTTCAACGAAGCCGGTGGCGGCCAGATGACGCGCGTCATGGCCACGATTAGCGCCGCGCCGCAATTGATCAAAGGCTGGCTGGCCCTGCGCGCCGGGAAGTCGCAAGAGGCCCTGCACCTGGGCGAAGAACTTCTCCGCAAAGATCCCCTGAACCCGACCTTTATCCGTTTCCTGTGCAAGATGGCCGAAGCGGCGGAAATGCCGGAAGTGGCCGCCCTGACGCTGGCAATGGTGCGCGAGTATTTTCAGCAGGATGCCGATTTCCTGGCTTGGCTGGGCAACCTGTATATGCAAATGGACCAGTCCCAGGAGGCCAAGGAATGTTTCGAGGCCGTTGTCAACCTGAAGCCTCACGATGCCGAGGCCATGCAGGCGCTGAAAAATGCCATGGCCCGCGAAACAATGGCCAAGGGCGGCTGGGACGAAGCGGCCAAGGGTGGGGGAGGCTACCGGAGCGTCATCAAGGACGTCAGTGAAGCGTCCATGCTGGAGAAAGAAGCCATGGCGGTCAAGGACGGCAAAAGTGCGGAATTACTGATCCACGACCTGGAAGGGCGCGTCAAGCACGAACCTGAAAACGTCAATTACCGCCGTGCCCTGGCTAACTTGTATATGCAGGCGACGCGGTTTGACGACGCCAAGCACACGATTGATGAAGCCAAGCGCCTCGGCGGTGCGGCGGACCCGCAACTTGATCAGATGCTGGCGACGGTGCAGTTGAAGCAATTTGATTTTGAGATTACCCAGTGCCGCGAAAACGGCGACCTGGCCGGGGTAAAAACCAAGGAAGCCGCCAAAAACGAGTTTGTATTCAAGAACACCGAGGCGCGCATCGAGCGGTATCCCAACGACCTGTCCCTGCGGTATGATTACGGCGTGCTTCTGTTCGAACGCGACATGTTGAACGAAGCCATCCAGCAGTTTCAGATGTCCCAGCGTAATCCGCGCAACCGGGTGCGTTCGCTGTATTACATGGCGCGGTGTTTTAAACAGAAACAGCAGTTCGATATGGCGCGCGATCAACTGGAGAAAGCCGCTGCCGAATTAACCGAAATGGATGATCTGAAAAAGGATATTTTCTACCAGTTGGGTGAAACCCTGGAAGCCCAGGGCGATATCGCGACGGCCGTGAATCAATATTACAAAGAAATCTACCAGGTGGATATTGGCTACAAGGATGTGGCTGCCAAGATTGAGAAGTCCTATAAGCTGTCCCCGCAAGCTTAGCGTGTCTTTTTCTCTGTCGGTCCTTTCGCGTCAAGGGCCTTGCGTCGTCCGTTGTCTGTCGCCTGGTTTTCCCTCCCAATCGGGTTCCTGTCATGCGTCATGAAAAAGCAATTGGGTTTCTGGCGCTATTTGCCGGTGTAGGCTTGTTCAGCACGGTTGAGGTGGCCAGCAAGCTTGTCGGTGCGCGGGTTCATCCCCTGCAAATGGTCTTTATCCGCTTCTTCCTGACCGGGCTCATCCTGCTGGCCCTGGCGGCGCCGGCTCTGCGCAAGCGGTCAACACCCCTGGTCCTGCGCGATTATGGCGTGTTTGCGCTCAATGGCGGCATTGGGTTTGCGCTCGCAATAGTGTTGTTTCATGCCGCAATCCTGGTGTTTGAAAAGGCGGCATCCTGCGCCGTGGTGTTCAGTGCCAACCCGATTTTTGTCCTGCTCTTTGCGCGGTTCGTCAACCGTGAATCCTGGAGCGCGCCGAAATGGGCGGCCATGGTGACCGGCATCGCGGGGGTGGCCTGTTTTGCCTGGGAATCGGGAGCCTTCACGCGCCAGTCTCTGGCGGCGCTCAGTCTCATGCTGATGGCGGCCATGTTGTTTGCGCTCAGCATCTGTATCGTCCGGCGTGTAATTATCCGCTATGGCGTGTTTGTGCTCACGGGCTTTTCCGCGCTGTTCGGCAGTCTGATGGTTCTGCCGTTCGCGCTGGTGGTAACGGTCCACCAGGGCCTGGCCGGCCTGGTGAGCGCCTGGGCGCCGACCCTGTATGTGGCCCTCCTGGGCACCGCACTGGCTTACGGGCTCTATTATTTCGGGCTCGGCCATGGCACGGCTTTCCAGGCCTCAATGATGTTTTTTCTCAAGCCCGTGATGGCTTCTTTGCTGGCCGTCCTGGTGTTGGGCGAGCACATCAACCGGTTCATGGTGCTGGGAAGCGCGCTCATTTTGGGCGGCCTGGTGATTACCGTGAGTGGTCACCTGTTAGCGCCCCGCAGTCCTGGCCGGGAGAAAAAGATAAAAAATAATGTTTTGACAGACGAAACCCCGACGAGGATAATTCCCGGCCAAAAGCAAGATCTTTGAAGATTGCTGAAATAAAGAGGAGGCGCGTCATGGGAAAAAGCATGGATAGAGGAAATAGTGGGCGTAACAACAAGCCGAAGCTTTCCATCGAGGAAAAGAAGCAGAAGAAAAAAATGAAGCAAATGTCCAAGATGGCCAGCTTGGCGCCGACGCCGACGCCGACGCCGTAAAGTTGTTGGCGTGAGCTTGTTCGGCTTGTGATGATTGAGGTCCGCGGTTTTTTCCTTGACCGCTGACTTCCCACCGTTGCCCGAGCGCTATGGTGGGCAGGTTGTCGTTTGGCTGTCTGGTCTCCGGCGTTTAGAATCGGCATTTTGTGTTTACCGATTTCTGACCTCTGGTCTTCAGTCTCTGGTCTCTTCTGCGCATATGGGGCAGTAGCTCAGTTGGTAGAGCACCACGTTCGCAACGTGGGGGTCAGGGGTTCGAATCCCCTCTGCTCCATTCGTCGCCCGCTGGCGCGGGACTCCTCATGGCAAGCCATTCGCTTGCTAGATAACTTATTGAGGAATATATCTTAGAAATTCAAGGAGATTTAAGGCGACGAATGACCCTGAGGAAGCCTTGACTGACGAAGGGCATCTCTTTGGAAATATTTCGCTCTTTAGATACCACTTTTGTGCCGCATTATGGCTTGGTATACATACATCCTTGAATGTTCGGACAGGTCGTTTTATGTGGGCATTACCAACAACCCGAAGCTACGTCTTTCCGAGCACAACGCTGGTAAAGGCGCTTTATGGACAAGCCTCCGCAGACCAGTAAAGCTTGTTTATGCCGAGCAACATCCAGACAAATTGCATGCGCGAAAGCGGGAAATTGAAATCAAAGGCTGGCGGCGAGATAAGAAAATGAATCTATTCTTGTCGGATCTCAACATTCTCAATCACTTGGAATAATCTGGCTCCGGTTTCGCCTTTTCACAAAAGCATTTTTGATCTTTCCCCTGTTTTCCCTCCGCGACAAGTTTTGCGACAACTTTTGTGGTGTTTTTGTGCAAAGAAAAACGAGGGAAAACCTGTTTCGGTGGAAGATAAAAAAACCGGACTTTCTCAAGTCGTCTCGAATTCATCACGCCTTCCCACCCCAAGCGGACCCCACTTCGCAGTGGCGAATCTGCCTTGAGTGGAAAAGCGTGATAAAAGAAGATTTCCGTTTCCAAATATTATACGTTCTGTGAACCTAATTTCGCGGTCTATGCCTGCTTCAACCGAAACCGCTACTGCCCTGGCGGACGATATTCAACGGTCTTTTTGACCGCCTGATCTACCTCTTCGGGCGTGAGAAGGACAACGGTCTTAACCGTGCACGTCCCGGTGGCGGTGGCTACTAAAGAGCAGGCAGAGGCGCTTACGTTGTCCGGCACATCCGCAATGAGGTAAAAGTCATTTTCGCCAAAAGCAAAATAGTACGCTTTCAGCGTTCCACCCACACTTTTTATCACATGTTCCGTCGCCTCCCGTCGTTTAGAACCTCCCTCCTTAAGGAGTCCTTTTAAACCTTTATCAGTATACGAACCATGGAAAAGATACTTGGGCATGGGGCACCTCCTGCTATTAATTTGTTCTCAACATCATCAAGGCCGAACGGCTGTTCCCTAACCAGGGGCCTGCTTAAGAATGCACCACCTCCTTTTCAATCTCCCGAATCGGATTATTTCATGCGAGTTGCACTTCCTCAAAGGTCTCGCCCCGGGCCTGGTAGTCTGGATATTCTTCCAGATAACCAAACCATAGGTCATTATCCTGCCAATAAACATATCGAACGAATTCTCAATATTAGAATACTCAATAAATGCGTGATATGCAACCTTTTCTTTTTGGTCCTTCACTAATTTCCGTGTGTTTTTATATTGCCCAAGGCGGCACTTAGTCACAACTAAACTTTGTTTATGCTGGTTGTCGTTTCCGCCAGAGGCGGATCCGCCTTAGGCGGAAATAGCAGTGCGAATTTCGTTTGAAAAAGGCCGCGGCGATTTCGGCTCATCTGCCCCGTTGCCGCGCTTGCGCATACGCGAGTATCGCGCTACGCGCGGCGCCGGTGCATCTGAACCAAGCTTGCCTTGCTTTTTAAATCCGTCAGCTGACGGAACCGAAATTCGCCCTGCGTTGGCATGCTGCCCATTCCCGCGTTCACATCATATTTATCCTCAAAAGCCTCTGGTTCCGTGGGGCGCGACCCCTGTCAGCAGTGTTTCCGTCAATAAAATACCCCGCGCTAAATACGGAAGAACCTTCTTTTTATTATTGTAATGTGTCAGTTATTGGGGGGAGACGATGGCAGTCTTCAATGTTGTCATTCCCGTCCCAGGCTCCACGGCTCGACTGAGCTTGCCGAAGTCCGGAGCGCTTCGCCGAGGCGAGTCAGGTCGGGAATGACCGAAAATATTCAGCCCCCCAATAACTGACACATTACCTTCAGGTTCGTTCATTTGTTATTAGCAGGACTTCTCTGTCCGGTGCTCGGCGTGATGGTTTGACAAACTGCAAGTTATTCGTGTATTTTATAAAAAAGGGGGCTCTATGCATATCCTGACTTTTAAAATCGTAGCTGTTTTTATTATCTTTATAACCGGCCTGTTGGGTGGCGCCCTTTCAAAATGGTTGTCGGGATCGAGGAAGAGCGATCTTTTGTTCTCTTTTGGAAATGCGTTTGCCGGCGGCGTCTTTCTCGGCGCCGGACTGATTCACATGCTGCCCGATGCTCAGGCGGGGTTTAAGAGTTTAACGGGCTCCGATTACCCGTGGTTTACAATCGTTTGTTGCGCGGGTTTTCTCCTGATCCTCTTCATTGAGAAGGTGCTGATACGTCACGAGCATGCGCCCCAGGATGCGTCGTCATTGACCGGCAAACTTATCCTCTATCCCTATATCCTGATGATCGTTCTCTCCATTCATTCCGTTATCACCGGTATTGCCCTGGGAACGGAAGCGCGTATTGCTCAGGCCTCGATAATACTGATTGCGGTAATGGCACACAAAGGAACGGCCGCGTTTGCCCTGACCGTGAGTCTGCTCAGGGGCGCCATGCCGTTGAAACGAATCGTCGGCATGGTTGTTCTGTTTTCCCTGATGACACCGGTCGGCATCCTGCTGGGAATCGGGTTCATGATGATTTTTAGCGGACGCGCCGAGCAAATATTTGAGGCGGGATTTGATGCGCTGGCAGCCGGTAGCTTCCTTTACATTGCCATGCTCGATATCCTGCAGGAGGAATTCAGTGTCCAGCAGCATCGGCCCCTGAAGTTCGTGCTGGTCCTCGCGGGCCTCGCCGTCATGGCCGTCGTCGCCATCTGGACATAAGGCAAGATCTGTATCCGTCGGTGTTCCGCTTGGTTTGTTTTATTTATTTTAACTTGCCTATGTTCGCCTACATTAAATCTGGTAGTTTTGCCCATAAATAAATTCTGCGGAAGTCCCCAAAAAGTTATTGCACTTTGTTTGCAAGAAATAACGCAACCGGATGAAAAAAATGCAAAGATTATGTGTGCTGATCGTCGGATTGATGGCGTCGGGTTTTGCCTTTATCCAAATGGCCGGCGCCGCGACCAATTACGTTGATCGGTATGGCACGAATCCAGTGTCGAAATACACGAACTGGGCAACGGCGGCGGTGAGTATTCAGGATGCGGTAGATGTGGCCGATGCCGGCAATACCGTGCTGGTAAGCAACGGCGTGTATGATACCGGCGGGAAAATAACGCCGGGTTATGAGTTGACTAACCGCGTGTGCGCAACCGCGGCCATTATTTTGCGCAGTGTCAATGGCCCGAATTATACGTCCATCAAAGGCCAACCATCGCCCAACGGCTTAATGGGGACAGGTGCGGTGCGGTGTGTGTATTTGGGCAGTGGCGCAAGTTTGATTGGATTCACACTGACCGATGGATATACGATGACGAATGGAGACTCAACGTATGATAAAGGCGGGGCGGGTGTTTTTGTCAAAGCCGACAATGTGAGTATAAGTAACTGCGTGATGGTGGGCAATTATGGATATAATAATGGTGGGGGTGCATTTTTGTGGGGCGCGACGATGAATAATTGCATAATATCCAATAATAATTTAGCGGCGTCGTATGGCGCAGGAGTATATCTTTATGCGTCGAAAATGAACAACTGCATAGTTGCCGGGAATAATTGTGCAGGAAATTTCGGCGGCGGCGTCTGTATGAAGAGTAGCACGGAAGCGAATAATTGTCTGATTGCCGGAAATATCGGTGTGGGCACTTATTGCGGCGGCGTGTTTGCGTGGGGTTCCAATATAAAGCTGAACAGTTGCACGATTGTTGGGAACGATTCCGGCACCACCGCAGACTCCAAAGGTGGGGGAATATCTTTCTACCAGCACGACGCAACGATGACCAATTGTATCGTCTGGGGTAATTTTGGGGTAGGGGTCTATAGTAACATATGTATTGGAAGCTCCTCCCCCTACACGCAAACTTTCAGTTATGTATGTTCCGGGCCGGTGCAGGCCGGGACGGGGAACACCGGCTCTGACCCGCAATTTGTTGGGCAGGCTGGCGGGAATTATCGCCTGGGCGCGAATTCGCCCTGCGTGAATGCGGGAATATATCAGAGTTGGATGACCGGCGCGGCTGATTTGGACGGGCATCGGCGGTTAGACAAATTCACCGGTATTGTGGATATAGGGTGTTACGAATATATTCCCAAAGGCACACTCTTTACTATCCCGTAGAAATAAAAACACATTGCCGGCGCCGTGTAAACGTCAAGTCGCGGGCGGTGTTTTTTTCCGGCAGAAGGCCTCCGCCTGATCCATGGTGTCGAACTGCGACAGGATGCCGGTGATATGCGTGGTCGTGATCAATTCCCGGCAATAGGAGTTAAGACCAACCAGCGCCAGAACGCCCTTGCGGCCCTCCACTTCCTTGGCGGTGATCAGGAACACGCGGATGCCGGCGCTGCTGATAAAGTCAACGCCGGACATATCCATGATGATGAACTTGGGATGTTTATTGAAAAAGGAGTCCAGGACTTGCTGAACCGGCCCCGCGCCAAAGGTGTCAAACCGTCCGTTGAGGGTCAGCTTGAGAATGCCGTCGTTCAAGATGGGTATGATATTCATGATCAAGCCAGCGCCGCGAAGTCGCCAGAGAGTAGTTTAATTTTGTAGTCCATGTAAATCCTGAAATTGTCCCAGGAAACATCAGGCGGGACGGTATGGTCCACGGTCGGGATAAAGCCGCCTTGCTCGATTAGGGGAATGAACGCGCGCAAATGGCGGCGAATCGCCTCCGGCCCCTTGGCCAGTTCGCGTTTGTCTACCCCGCCCCATAGTCGCAAGTCCTTCCCAAACCGCTTGCGCCAGGCCTGGGGGCTGACTTCCGAAGCCCGTTCGATCGGCCAGAGCGTGTCGATGCCGGCCTCCAGGAGGAGCGGAATGAGCGGGGTAGGGTCGCCGTCGGAATCCACCGCCACATAGCGCGTGCCGTGTGAGCGGAAGAATGCCACCAGCCTCTTGAGGTGCGGGAAAATAAACGTGCGGAACGTGTCCGGCCCGAGCAGCGGTCCGCCCTTCATGGACATATCCTCATTCAGCACAAAGTAGTCCACCTGGATTTTATCCAGCACCGGACGGCTGGTTGCAATGATAAAGTCGGCGAAGAACTCCATCATCGCGTGCATCATGTCCGGGTAATCATACCAGGCCAAGGATAGGTTTTCCGTGCCCATCCACTCGCGTGCCCGCCAATAGAAGCCGTTGGCCGCGCAGTTCTCACCCAGGACCAGCGGAAAGTCCCGCTTACGCCAGGCCGCGATCCGGGCATCCAAGTCGCGTGGGTAGCGTTCCGGAATCCCGGCGATCAGCCGCTGTTTGATCGTCTTAAAATCTTCCGGCGTTCGCACCGGGAACTCCAGGTACTGGTCCATGCTCATGCGGGCGCCGTTCAGCGTGCCTTCTTTGAGCGCCTTGGTGACCATGCCCTTCGAGTTTCGGCAAATCTCGTATTCCGGCGTATCTTCGAGCACTTTGTGCTCAAAGGCTGGAATGAAGTCAAAGTTAATCGGAATGTAATCCCGCCGGTCTAGGGCGAGCGCCGGTTCAGTCCGAAACCAATTCCAGCCGAATTCACTGATTGCTTGTGGAGCCTCCTGTGTCCAGCGCTGTATGGTTTGTGGCCACACGCCCAATTCATGGTTGGGTCGCCGGTCGGCGGACTGATATTCCATGCAGGCCGAAAATCGGTCCAAGTCGTTCATGAGTTTCCTTTCAGAAAGAAA
>VSJD01000200.1 GCA_008636095.1 Kiritimatiellota bacterium
TGTTCCTGCTTATAATTTCCTTCAGCCTTTCGTGTTATGACGAAGACGCTGTTACATTTCTTTTTTCATGGCTTTGGCTCAATCAGGATGCCGTTAAGCGCAAAGTATGGCAGTTTCATGTCAGGGTTCTTGAACTCGAAGTTCATCAGTCCGTCGGTCAGCTCAACCTCAAAGCTGGGACGGTATGGATCATTCGCCTTAATCGGGCGGTTATCAACCACCTTCCGTCCTTCCACATATATATCCGGCGCATAGTGAGGATAGACGGTATCCACCATGACCACGGTGACTTTATATTTGCCGTTGGGCAGTTTTGCCGCCCACGCGCTGTCTTCCTTCACACTGCAATAGTCACGGATGAGATCATCGCCTTTGCCGCGGTCACCGGGCCACGTACTCTCGTACTTAAGCCAGCCATAGCCCCGTTTTTCGCTGAAGGAAGTGTCGTTGCGCATGGCATTAAAGTCCTTCATGATCGGGCCGGCGCCAAAGTCAAACCCCATCTGCTTCGCGGTGGGGAGATCGAACTGGAGATGAACGGCGTGCGGGGCCGTCCGGTTCCCTTCCGCGTCTTCCACGCTGAATTGCATGATATTGTCACCCTGGTTCAATCCCTCGATAAACACCTGGAATGCCCCATTCTCCCACACGGCAACCCTTTTCGCGGGTTGGTCATTATCCTGAACCAGTAGTAGCGACGAGGACGCTTCCATCCCGGTCACCTGCCCGGTGAGGGTGATCCAATTGACCGGACTTGAGGCCGGTGCGATCGTCATCGTGACCTGGGGAGGCGTTGTGTCAATCAGCACCTCCCGCTGGCTCACCGCCTGTGGGAAGCGGGCGGACGCCAGGTGCAGGGTGTAACGCCCATCCGCGCAAATTGCCCCGGCACTGTCTTTGCCGTCCCAGGCAATATGGACCTTCGGCGCCTGCCCGGAAAACTCCCTGACCGTATGCGCCTGAGCGTCCAGAATCCGCGCTGTCCAAGGTCCGTCCGGCACTTGCGCGCCCGTTTGCGCGGTGACGGTCCATTGATCGTTACGCCCATCCCCATTGGGTGAGAACGCCGCCGACGATGGCTGGACATCCCGGAATACGACCGCCGGGATTTTCGGCATGACAAGGAAGCTCAGCAACTGCATCGACCGCGTGGTCACGGCAAAGCGGATGCCGCCTGCTCCCGCCTTCTCGAAAGCCACATCTTTGCCGGTGACCAGATCCTGCACCTTCGCGACCGATGCGGGATCAGTCTTGACCGTCACCGTCAAGTTCCGTTCACGGAGATCAAAGGCCCGGCTGATGACCGCCAGGTATGTCCCGTAGTCCGTCCGGTATTGCCGGACCACGATGTCCTTATCGCGCGGCTCCACCGCGTCGACCAGCACCTCGGACGGCACCGACGGCAGGGCCAGGTACGCGGCCGCGAAAGCCCGGGCGTATTCCGGGAATCCCCGCTGAAGCGGTTGCCACATGTTTTCCATGATGCGGGTGGGATCGGCATGCGCCATGGAAAGAATTTCTTCCATCATGCAGAAGGGGCCGGCGTGTTCGATCGTGGATGCCGCGTGGAGCTTGGGACAATTCGCATGGTACGGCTCCTCGTTGTAGGGGAACGCGTTGCCTATTGCCACGCCTTCGCCGGTTTTGAAAAAGTTCAGAAACTTTGCATTGTCCGCCGTATATTTGTAATGTACCGGCGCCCAGTAAATAATGCCCTTGTCGTTGACATATAGGGGCGGATTGCAGCCTACCCGCATAGCGGAATAGATGCTGTCGGGTTCACTCAGCATCTTGACCAAGTCCATATCTTCCGGATAGACCAAGTGCGGCAGTTCCCCACTGCGCTTCGCGCCCCAGAATTTCTTCATGTCTTTGTGCCGGCCGAAGACGATGTCCTCCATGGTCACTTTACCTGCCAGTTCTGGTGCAATACGCTCAACGTAGTATATGCGCGCCTGATAGGGATCCGCTTTCTGTTCCGGCGTCCATTTTTCCGGCGGGACAGTGAACCCCGGAACCAGAAGAATACTCGTGCCCGGTACGTAAATCTTGTCCAGCATCGGCAGGCTGTTGAAGCGCAGTCGGCCGGTGGAAAACGGATGATCATCATCGCTGTGCCAGGGAAAGTAGTAGAGCTTAAGGTCCGGCCGGATTGTCTGCAGACGGTCGCGTATGGCCAAAAGGAACTCGCGTTCCTTGGCGTACCACCACTGGTAATACTCGGTCTTCTTGTTGGCGACCAGCCACACCCGCTTCTGGGCGGCATCCGTGCCTTCGGCGCGGATGCCGGTCTCCGTTTCAAACCGTTTCATGGCGTAGTCGCTGAAGCTTGGCATGAAGGGAAACCCGTAATGCTTGAAGAACATCAGGCCGCTGAAGCCCGGATCGGAAAATTGGGCGGAAAAGGTGTGGTTGAGTAGCGTCCAGATTGCCCGTAACGTTTCCGGATGCACGATGTCCGGAATGCCGACCCGGTTGTTGGCGTAGTTCCTGAACTCGCGATTGCCGCGGGCATCCACCACGCAGGCTTCCTTGGATATATCGATCTTCTGGAACAGGTTTCGATCCATCATTATCCGCGGAAACACCTTGATGTCCAGGCGCTCCCGGTTGATGGTGTCCAGCAACGGTATAATTGTGCGCTTGAGATCGTTGTTGGGCAAGTTGGGCGCCAGGGCCGTCATGCCGAAGAAACGCGCCTGGTACAAAAGTTGCTGTGCCCAGACGCCAAACTCGCCTTCCTTGAAACGACGGGAGCCCTGATACTCGGAGGTTTCCACCATCTCGCGGCGCCCCAGTTCGAGAGGCGGTTTGTTGACGTTCAGGAACAGCGCGGGCACATCCGCGATCTCGTAAAGACTGATCGTGCGAACAGCCACCCCTGCCGAGAGTGCATCCGTGTCCGGACCCACCCCCTGGATAATCACCCAGAAGCCATTACTGCGAGAATCTGCGCTGTACTGAAAACCTGGTCTATCGCCGAGTGAATACACCTCCTGGCCAAGATAGAAGAAGGCGCGCCAATGCCGGTATTTCCCGCTCAGCGGATAGTCCGTGTACTCGGAGTTGAGGGTCCTTGTCCAGTGATCACCCAGCGTCCGGCCGGTATGAAATCCATGATCGCCGCTTTGTGCGAGCGCATTGCCGGTGTTGAACACGCTCATAGTTCTGCCGACGTCTTCGGGATACTCGAGCACAAGCAGATAAGGTTTTCCAGGCACCAGGCCTTCCCGGTTCAGTTTATATCCGAACCAACCCCACCCCTGCGTTACCCGGCAGGCCTGGCCAAGGATCGGCTCGATTCGGGTAAAGCAATCGTTTGTTTCACGATATATTTTCTTCCATTCTCCCTGGGGGACGCTTCCCGAATACTTGGCATCCAATCCCCGCCCGCCTTCGATGTAGGGGTGCGGATCACCCGGGTCATAACACTTGACCTCATCAATCAATCGCAACTTGCCAAACAAATCGTCCGCGCGCTCCTCCTGCGCCGCCAGCGCCGGCAGAACGCCATAGTCCTTGATCCGGCTCTGAAACGCGAAGTTTTTTTCGGCGCGGGCCAGTACCTGGTCACCCGACTTCAGGACCGCCGTCACTTGGAACTGATTGACACCCACCTCATTCTGTGCCTTGAAGAGACGCCCGCGGACTTGCCGGTCCAACATCACCACCGGCTTCGCCGTTTCCCCGGCCTTCACGGTCAGGTCCTGTTTGAAGCGCGCCGGTCGGAACCAGTAATCGAGCACTTCGCATTCCAGGGTATAAACGCCGTTTGTCGCGCCGGCGTTTTTTACGGATAAGGCGATCGAAACCGGGTCGTCCGCCGACACGGGGTTAAGGTTGGAGCAGTTCCCGATGCCGAGGGTCGGCGGTGTTTCCGCGGCGTTCAGTCCCGGAACCCCGATGAGTATTGCCATGGCCAGCACGATCCACCAGTCATTCCAAAGTCGTTTCATCATAATCTCCTCCTATTGTGGGTCTTTGTTTTTCTAACAATGACACCAGTTTAGAAACAATTACACTATACGAACTTTGCCAAGATTATTCCTGATTGTTAATCACGCCTTAAAGCGTGATAAATTTTCTCGTTTTTTATTGTTTGGCCCGAACCCTGGTGCTATTTGCCGCAGATGCATGCCTCTTGACGCGCTCCGCATTTGGGGCAGGACTCCACGTTGGCGCCGGCTCTGACGCCCTGAGCTTCGCCGGGCCCCAGCATCATGAAAACCGCGCGCTGCCCGCCAACCGAAACAGCGATCTCGTTTCGATTGGCCACCGGACCATTGCATAGGAGCCGGAAGGCGTTCTGTCCCTGCCGCTCACAGGTCCATCCTGCCGGAGGTTGTAAGACGACCTCTGGTTCGGATGACTTGGACGTCGTCACCACGACCTTGCGCCCGATACCCGGCCAGAGGACCGGCTCACCGCCATAGTGAAACCAGATTTCCTCGCCGTCCGCCAGCTCCACGCCGGCCTGCGGATCCTGCGTGAGAGCATCCTGGGCAAGGTCGGCGCTAAACAAGCGCGTCCGCAGATCGGGCGGCAGTTCGGTTTTATCGGCAAATCGAATGTCACGCTTGGCCGCTGCCGCCTTTTCAGCGAGCGCCACCGTGCGGTCGGTCAGCTCCTGGACTGTCTTGGGCGGATTGCAGGGGCCGGTGAACTTATGCAACACAATATGGTCGCCGATGGGTTTGCGCCAGAGATCGGGAATGCCGGCCGTGCCGTCCAGAATGCCAAGCACTGCTCCCAGCGTACTGCCGGTGCAGTCGGTGTCATATCCACAGTTAACCGCTTTGCACAGCCGGTCACCGAAATCCTTGCCATATAACCACCCAATGATCGTAAACCCGTGATTGGGGATGGCATTGCAAGGCTGGATGTGGCCGAACTGGGTGTGAATCCGTTCGCGGGCCTGACCCCAGGTGAGCTGATTATTGAAGCACCAGACGGCGTCGCGAATGGCGCGCGCCAAATGGCTGGAGATCGGAATCATGGCCAACCCAAGTTGAATCAAGGTCGTTGGATCTTGCTCGACAAAGGCGGCGGCTTCGACCGCGGCCCAGAACATTTCGCCGTACGTGCCCTCGCCGCCGGCGTGGTCAACGGCCGAATCCTTCCAGGCCATGCGCGCGGCGGCCTGCGGGTCGCCGGGGTGCAGGCAGGCCCAGATTTCACTGCGGATGGGCGAACCCATTTCGTCAACGAAATAATTCTCAAAACAACCCGCGACGGGCGGCCGTAGTCCGCGGGTGAAATTCCGCATGAAGAAGCCGTACTCATTCCAGGGATAGCTTTTACAGTAGCGGCTCCAGTATTCGGCAAAGATCCGCACCGACGGGTCGAGGCCCTGATCTTCCAGCATCTTCAGCCAAACCAGTTGCAAGTCCAAATCATCGTTGGGCGCAGCCTTGTCGGGCAGGGGCTGATAATACGCCAGAGCGTGCGTATGCCGCGGGCACTCCCAAGGACCGCCCAGTGTGCCGCCGATGTTTTTCCCGATCCAGCAGGCCAACACCTTGTCTTTGAATTCGCTACGACTTAACTGGATTATGTTCATATGATGCTCTTTGTGTCAGGGCAGTTAATTGCTTTAAAATTGAATAAACAGTAGTCATTGTAATCCAATCCGGCCTTGACTATCTCGTCAAAATTAAGCACGATCCGGTCAGCTCGACACCTATAGAATTTCGGATTTATGATTTTTGATTTATGATTGAAAAATAGCTCGACAACCGGTTTGGTTTATGAAGTTGTTTCCAGAAGAACTATAGGGATATCGCTTGGCATTTAACAAGCTGTACTCATGGACAAAATACGATCCTCCAAACGACAGGAACGGGCAAGCACAATTCGTCGCCACCATCGGGCTGAATATTTCGGTAAGACCGGTATGCCGTTGTGCGTATTTGCGGTGCACGGGGAGCCTAGTTGCCTGTTCCACGACCATGACTTTACCGAACTGGTTGTTGTGTTGGGCGGGAGCGGCATGCACCTTGCCGCTCCCGAGTCGTATCCGATTCAGGTGGGCGACGTATTCGTTATTCACGAAAACACAGGGCATGCCTACCAGGACACCCGGAACCTGAAGCTTATCAACGTGCTCTTTGACCTTAACCAACTTGACTTGCCGGTCAAGGACTTGGTGGCGCTGGAAGGATATCAGGCCCTGTTCGTGTTGGAGCCGCGCCTGCGCTCGGCCGGCGGCGCGCACCATCATTGCCGGTTGTCGTCCGCTGAGCTTGGCGTGATGCGCGAACTGTTGTTTAATCTCATCCATGAGCTTGAACGGAAACCGGCCGGATACCAGTGCATGGCCGCGGGATTGTTCCTGCAGGCGGTCGGGTTTCTGTCCCGCTGTTATTCCCGCATCCGCGATCCGGAGCCGCGCGCCTTCCTTCGCCTGGGCCAAACGCTGAGCTACATCGAGAACCATTACGTTGAGCCGGTAACGTTGGGGCAACTGGCTCAGAGTGCCGGTATGTCGCCGAGCACGCTGCAACGGGTCTTCCGGCGCTCGTTTCAGACCTCGCCGATCGATTATCTGATCGGCGTGCGCGTTCAAAAATCACTGGAGCTTCTTGCCGCCGGGGAACTGAACGTCACGGAAGCCGCGTTCCGTGTCGGTTTTACCGACAGTAATTACTTTGCCCGTCAGTTCCGCAAGCACATGGGCCTGAGCCCGCATGATTTCCGGCGGCAGACTGTTGCGCGCGCAGCGGCGACGCGCTAACGCGCCTAAGTGTCAATTTGCGGGCACGGTGTAACCGCTGGCCATTACGTTTATTTTCTTTATTACGCCGGCAAAAGTGATATTTTATCAATAGATTTTTTTAATGCGGTAGATCGCCGGCAGGCAGACAAACATAGTGAACGTATAACGTATGGCAAATAAAACAGGAGGTTGTATGATTCAAATCAAGCAAATTGCGGCGGCGGTCATGGTGACGGCCATAGCCGTGGTGATGGCCTCGGCCGTGATGACGGCTTCAGGGGCGACGATGAGCGTGCAGGTCAAGGACGCGCCCGTGCGCGCGACGCCGTCCTTTGTCGGTAAAGTTATGGGCGCTTTGGCTTACGGCGACCAGGTCGAGATCCAGCAAACGCAGGGCGCCTGGTCGAAAATCGCCGGCGCCGGCGTGTCCGGTTGGATGCACACCTCGGCGCTGTCCTCCAAAAAGATCGTGCTCGCGGCGGGCCAGGAACAGGCCAAGGTGGCCGCTTCCGGCGACGAACTGGCGCTGGCCGGCAAGGGCTTTAACTCGGATGTTGAGGCCCAGTTCAAGTCAGCGCATAAGGATATTGATTTCACGTGGATTAACCGGATGGAGAAAATCAAGATCCCGTCCTCTGAAATGCAGGTCTTCCTTAAAGACGGCGACGTGACGCCCAAGGAAGGAGGCGCGAAATGAGCACGCTCTATCGCTATGCTATCCTTTCCCTGTGTGTTCTGGCCCTGGCCAGTTTACCGGCCTGCAAAACCATGGACACGCTTTCGGAGGTCGGCGCCGGGGTGGCGGTGGCCACGGGTGTGGCTACCCCGCAACAGGGTGAATCCATCAAGAAAGCTGGTTCGGCGGTCGGCAAGACGTTTGAAGCAATCACGCCGGAGCAGGAATACTATATCGGCCGCACGGTGGGCGCCGTGGTGCTCAATCAATACAAGCCCTTGAACAACGAGGCGGCCAACAATTACCTGAACGTGCTCGGTCAGACGCTCGCCCAGTTCTCGGATAAGCCGGAAACATTCGGCGGGTATCATTTCCTGATCATGGAAACGGAGGATGTAAATGCCTTTTCCGCGCCGGGCGGGTTGATTTTTATATCGCGTGGTATGATCCGCTGTTGCCAGAACGAGGATGCGTTGGCCGCTGTGCTGGCCCATGAAATTGGGCACGTGGAACTCCAGCACGGCTTGCAGGCAATCAGTAAGAGCCGCATGACTTCGGCCCTGACGATTCTCGCCACCGAGAGTGCCAAGTCGCTTGGCGGACAGGAACTTGCCCAGCTAACCGAAGCGTTTGAGGGCTCGATTACCGACATCACCTCTACCATGATGAACAATGGTTATTCGCGCGGGTTCGAGCGCCAGGCCGATCGCGCCGCCGTGACCATCCTTCAGCGTTCCGGCTACGACCCGAACGGGTTGACCACCATGCTGACCCAGATGAAGAAGCAACTCAGCCATGGTGATGGTCGCAAGCCCGGCGGGCATGATTTTGCCAAGACCCATCCCTCGCCGGACAGCCGCATTGAGGATATCGTGAAGTGGGTTGGCCCGGTCAAGCCCGTAGTTTCGCCCGTTGTCCGCCAGGCAAGGTTTCAAGCGGCGGCAGGGAAAATCTAATCAAACACATTCGAAATTTTATGGCTATACGCTACCTGTCATTCCGATCCCGACCTCACAGAGAGTCGGGAGAGGAATCTCTGCCTGAGTTATCAATGCGGCGGAGATCCCTTCGACAAGCTCAGGGCAGGCTCTTCGCTCTGTTCCCGCTGTCGCCAAGAGGCTATGGCGGGCAGGCTGGATGACAACCTGAGTAATCATCGCTCTGTTACAAATAGACGCCGATCCATTTGCCCAGGCCGTCGAGCACCATCTGTACGGCTACGGCGGCGACGATCAAACCGGTAATCCGGATCAGCGGGCCGGTGGCATGCACGCGTTCCAAAGCTTCACCGATCCTGGCGGAGAACAGCATAATTACCAGGTTAATGGCCAGTGCGAGCGTTATGCAGATCAAGGTCAGTATGATTCCGTGCTCAGAAGCAAACGAGATGGCGCCCGTCATTGTGCCCGGCCCGGCGATAAGCGGGGCCGCCAGGGGCACGATGGAAATATCCGAGGTGTGTGCCAGGGTCTCCTCGAAAAACCGTCCGCGCCGGACGGCTGTTAAACCTATCAGGAACAGCACCAATCCGCCCGCGACCTTGAGCGAATAAATATCCACGCGGAATACGTCACGCAGGAGAAAGTCGCCGCAGATCGTCAGTACCAGCAGGATCAGGAAAGCCACGACTGTGGAGCGCACGGATAACATGACCAGCTCCCGGCGCGAGCAAGGCGGTTGGAGCGTGCAGAGAATGAATACCTTGCTCACCGGGTTGATGAGCGCCAGAAAATACAGGACATTCGAGATGATCAGCATGCTGTTCATGTCCGTGAGCATAACAAGGCGCCCGGCTAATATCCAGCCTGATTATTATGGGGGAAGATCCAGGCGCCTCTGCCGTGCGATTATTTCACGTGTTTTAACCCATTGCCATTTTTTACATCGTTAGCCTGCATTATTCATAAAAACCACGTTTTTATTCATAAGCATTTCAAAGCCTATGGCTTTGAAATTTCGATGCTCCCCGAGCGCGAAGCGCCTCGGGGCTTGCTCAAGGCTAACCCTGAGCACGAGCCCTGAGCCTGTCGAAGGGCTCACGTCGAAGCCCTTCGGGCGACCTATTTATGAAGAACTGAAATCTTCATGAATAGGTTAGGCTTGACAAATGCACGGCAATCCATAGGCTTAAACTGAAATTCACGACGGGAGTGGAACAAGAATGAAAGAATGACCGGATAACGGCATGCGAATCAAACCTCTTCATATAGTGCTCCTTTATAATGCGAGCACCTTGGGCACACCCGACCAGCCCGATGACAGTAGCAGCACGGATGAACTGCGCCGCATGATTCGGCGCATGGCGCGTGTGTTGCGGGGGCTTAAACATCGGGTAACGATCCTGCCCCTGGCTCAGAACCTGTTAGCGTTCCAACATCGCCTGCGACGTTTGCGGCCCGATGTGGTCTTCAATCAGTACGACGACGTCGTCAATGGAGCGCTCTATGAAATGCGCGTGGCTGCGCTGGTGCGCATGCTGGGCTACCCGATGACCGGGTCTCCCGCTTTGGCGCTAGGACTGACCCGTTCCAAGTATATGACCGCCAGTCTGCTTCACGGCGTTGGTATTTTGATTCCGCCCAAAACCGAACTCCTGGAGCGGATTGGTG
>VSJD01000120.1 GCA_008636095.1 Kiritimatiellota bacterium
ACGTGGACCGGCATACCTGGCAATTTCCGCTGATTGTGCAAGCCAGCCAGGAACATGCCGGCATCGGCTTGGAGCGCGATTCGGTGGTTTATTCCAAAAATGCACTCCGCCACAAGGTGCGGCATATCCTCAAGACCTATCTTCAGCCGGCACTGGCCCAGCGGTTTCTACCGGGCCGGGAATTCAACGTGGGCATTCTCGGCGGACGCAAGCCGTGCGTCCTGCCGTTGGCCGAGGTTAATTATTCGGAGTTGCCCCCTGATATTCCGCCGATCATGTCGTATGCCGCCAAGTGGCTGGAGAACACCGTGGAATATAAGAAAACCAGTGTGATCTGTCCGGCACTGGTCGAGCCCGAGTTGGCGCGCGAGATCGGGCGGACGGCATTACGGTCGTTTCGCGCCGTCAGCGGATGGGGGTATGGGCGTGTGGATATCCGCTTGGACACGGCTGGACAACCCCGCGTTTTGGAAGTGAACTGCAATCCATCGCTGGAGGAAGATGTGGCCCTGGCGCGCTCCGCCGCGGCCACCGGCATTCAGTATCCCCAGCTTTTACAGATGATCATCAAGGCGGCGTTGGAACACACGCCCTTCGACGTCGAAATTCCCATGCTGTAGGAAAGAGATCAGAAGTCAGCGATCAGAGGTCAGAAGGCAAGAGACAGGAGTTAGGAAGATAAAATTCCGATATTATCATTCTCATTCTGACTTCTGCTTCGTATTTCTTATTTCTGACCTCTGATCGCTGACTTCTGATCTCTCTCTTCCTTATTCCGTGAACCGGCCCATATAGGTGACGTCCATTGCCAGCGCGGTGGCCAGTGCGGTTACATCCATGAGGCGGTCTATTGCCGTTGTGCGGGGGAAGACCAGGCCCAACGCCTGTGTTCGATCTTCCAATTTTGTGATAATGGTGCCGACGTCTTCACTGTCCAGACCCGACCAGCGCGCAACCCGGGCCAGCAGGTTGGCATGGTGCCGGCTGAGCAGTTCGTGCGCCGGCGAGCGATTGTGGCCGCGCGTGCGCCGGAATATATCGCGGAGCTTGTCGTCCACATAGCCTTGAGCGGCGGCGCGATAGCGTTTCGCGCGCTGGCCATAATGCTCCGCCAGGAGCATCGTCATTTCCACAATGGGATTTTCCAGTTTGCCGCCCAAACAGCGCGCCGGCCGACTGTGCATATGCCGCATCAGTGAATCCACATAACGAAGCTTGCGCAAGGCCGGCCATTGGCCATATTTCCGGCGCCAAGCCGAGCGGGGGGTCAACCATACGGCAAACGTTTCTGCAAAATCCTCGTCAGGATGCTTTTGCGCATAATGGCGGCCGTATTGGCTATGGGGAATATGCCAGACAAACTCGCGACTGGCCAGATTAGGCTGGAAGCTATCGCGATAGGGCTTGGAAAACCGCCCGAACATATCCGTCCAGTCAGTGCGCTCCCACAGGCGATAGGCATAGTTGACGGCGTGACCCGCTTCGTGGCGCAGGAACATCATCAGGAGCTGATCGTCTTCCACTTCGCCGGTCTGCTCCTCCTCGATTTGGCGTAAGCGCTTGTCGGCCAAATAGAAAGGAATTCCGATCACCGGCACCTCGTCCGGGCATCCCCACGAATCCGTAAGATAGAAAGAGGGCTGAAAACGAAGTGCGCGAGCCGCAAACTCACGGCGAATCCGTTCCACCGGCGCCTCGAGGAGGGAGCCTTCGATAGTTAGGCCCAGGTCACAAACCCGGGTGTTGAGCAGTTCGTACCGGATGGTATTCCAGCTGTTAATAAGCGATGATGTGCGGGCCGCTGACATTGTATGCCCTTTATGTTTTCATGCCATAGGCAGACCCGCCGCTGGCGGGAAATGGTTGCGCAATACGGGCGTAGAATGTAAAATAAGCCCCGAGAATGTACGGAGTCGTCTTGTCCGCATTTTGTGCTTTTCAGATGCGTTGCGGGTGGGGATTCTACTCTTAGGGTGATTGAGTTCAAGATTAATCGGTGGCGGATAAATAGGCAATGTCAATGGTAACTATCCCGGGTTATGGGCCAAATTATGCGGGAATTGAATCTGCGCGCGCAGACGGGACAAACTATTATCGGCATTGAACGGCAGGGCATATGATCATTAACCCGGAAGCAGATGAGACTTTTCAGCCGGGCGATCGCGTGATGCTGCTGGGAACCGGTGGGCAGATCGAAAACGCCCGTGCGTGGCTGTGTGAAGACCGGGTCTGATTTAATGTTAAGGAATTTCAATCCATGGCGGTTCTATCGAACCGCGGCTACACCTGCTTGGTGTAGGCGCCGTTCGTGAGAACGGCATAGTTACCGAAGGCCTAATTTTATGCAAAGTTCCATTGAAAAGCAACCTAAGGCATCTTGGCCCGCACTTTGGCAAAAGTCCGGATCGTTTTTGATTGCCAAACAATGCGTTTTGCCGGCCTCTTTCCCGCCGATCGATATTTTCCCAGGCGCCAAAATTTGGGTGGGCGATGTCAGTTTTCTCCGGCTTGACGGGCGTTCACGCACCGTAAAGCACATGCACACGTCGCCGGATATATTTTATGTGAATCAGGGCAAAATGACGCTGCATGTTTATGGACGGCGTGTTGTCGTGGAAGCGGGCAATATGATTCTCTTGCCCGCGGGCGTATTTCATTCGGTTGAATGCCGGAAGCCGGCGGAATATTATTGTGTCAATTATATCGCGCGAATTGATGAAATCCATGACAAGCCCAAATCGAAACCTTGCGCGCGCTGGATGCTGTCGCCGCGGGTTATGATAGGACGAAACTCCGGAAATTTGCGGCCGTTATTTGAGGCAATGTTGGAGAAAAAATTTCAGAAAAAAAGGGCGGGGATAAAAATCAGGTTAAACAAGCTGATCCAATCGATCGCGCTTGGATTTAAAGACAGCATTGAAATATCAAGGGATAAGAGGTCTGAAAAAGCGGGCGCGACAACCTATGACCGCCGCATTGCGGAGAGCGTCAGGTATATGCGCCGGAAAGACTTGGGGCGTTTCGATTTGGCCGAACTATGCCGGCATCGTATGGGGATGAGCCCAAGGAATTTTTCCCGCATTTTCAAGCGCGCTATGGGGTGTTCGCCACAAAAATACGTTTTACAGCTCAAAATGGAAAAAGCCCGGGCAATGCTGAATAAAAAGATTTCGGCCAAGATTGTGGCCGAAAAGCTTGGATACGAAGACATTCATTCCTTTTACCGGGTGTTTCACAGGGCCACCGGACACGGCGTACTTGTCTGCCGCAGGGCACGTTCCGGATGACAGCCCCTTAATTTTTTTCAAAGTCTTCCAGTTTTTCAACGTCAAGCCGGTCCTGTGGACGATCAGCCGCCTTTTTGGCGCGGATCAAGGCGCTTCGCCCCATGATTCTGGCGGGAATACCGTCATAATCTATCAGACGGCTGTCAGCGAAGGCTTCCTCAAAAGAGACTCCTTTTACGGAAGTCAGAATATCAATACGGTTTGGCGCTATGCCGATTTGGTAAACCAAATCATTATCCAGGAAATCTTCCGCCTTGATCTCACGCGCCGGCGCGCCGAATTTCACCAATGCCCGATACACCTTTTGGGCGTTGTCTTGCGACGATCGCACCAGTATGTCCAGATCCTTGGTAAAACGCGGTTCCGTATAAGCAATGACGGCATACGCTCCGATGATCAGGTATTCAACGCTTTCGGCGTTCAATATGCTCAACAGATCTTTGAAGTCTGGATTCGCCGCCATGTGTTTGTTCCTTAAACCATGCGATTTCGCCGACCATTTCCCAGGCTGCGACAAGCTTCGCGCCCGTGGAAAACTTCCGCCAGAAATCAATGTTAAATTGTTTTTCTTCCGGCGAGCCGCGGCGGGCTTTAGATGTAACGATTCGGCATTTATTGTTCGGCATAATCATTTTACCGCGTTCCAAATCACTCTATCATTCTTGCATATCATTCAGCCGCTTACAAGAAGATTTATCGCGCAACGCGATTGCTCGTTAAATGTTGAACCGGCATGCTTGGCCGAATCTGTTACAATTTTGTCCGATCAGGCTATTGCCTGTTTTGACGCGTTTATGAATAATGGTCGGCAGATAGATATAGGTATCGGTCGGCTAAACTGTTTCTGAAATCGAAAATTCAAAATGGGAGGCAAGGCGTCATGCGCATTCAACCAAGCACATCAAACTGGACAATCGCAAAAATAATGACCGTTTGTTTTATTCTGTCCACCGGCGGGATATTTGCCGCAGACACGGTGAAAACAGGGAGTTCTATGAATTCGGAAATGGATATTGCCAAGGCGGTTATTGTTGTGAGCAAGGATGCGTCAGCGCCGGAGGTTTTTGCTGCGGAAGAACTTTCAAAATATGTGGAGAAAATGTCTGGGGTAAAACTGTCCATAGCGAAAGACAACGAAGCGGTGACGAATGAGAATTTAATATTCATCGGCACGTTGAAGAGCAACGACAAAATACAGGAGATCGTCAAGAAAAAGGAAATCAATGCTGATAAGCTGAACAAGGATCAGGATGGATTTATCATCAAGACCATCGGCAACAAGATGGTTTTGATGGGTAATAATCCGCGAAGCGCTTTATACAGCGTTTATGCCTTTCTGGAAAGACAGGGCTGTCTCTGGCCGGCGCCGGGCGAGGATTATGTTCCCGCTATAAAAAACATCCGTATTCAAGACGTTGACGTGACTGAGCAAGCCGACCTTGGTTATAGGATCTGTTATGGTGGAGGATTCAACAGCATCGCATGGGTGGATTGGTTGGCAAAAAACAGGTGTAACTGGATACAGTTTTATGGTGGATCAAGTCCGAGCTTGGAAGAATGGAAGAAACAAAATATTGACATGGAACTTAAAAGGCGTGGAACCAAGGTGGCTTTTGGGTTGGACTATACGGTAACGCTTTTTCTCCCGGCATCGAAATATTACAAGGAACATCCGGAATATTATGCCTTGATGGATGGAAAAAGGATAAGGAGTATGGTGTGCGTTTCAAACCCGGACGTGATCAGATTGGAAGCTGAGAATATAATCGAATTCCTGAAAAATAATCCGGAAATCGGGATGATTACTTTAAGCGCGTGCGACGGTTATAATTGGTGCGATTGCGAGCAATGCATGAAACTTGATTCGCCTGTTATCAAATGTGTTCGCAACCCAAAACAGCGCTCAACATCCAACTCGCATGCTATATTTCAGAATGAGGTGCTCAAGCGGGTGAACAAGGTGTTTCCGGATATTAAGTTTAACCCCACGGCCTACGCCGCATACGCGGAACCTTCCAGGGTGAAATCGCAGGATATGAGCAAAAACCTTTTATTCATGTTCACTTTTAATGGAAGATGCTCGTCCCATGCGATATGCGACAAGGATTGCGCCAGAAATCAGCCGTTTTATTCAGGCATAGAAGGATGGGCGAAGTGGTATGGCGATAAAAAAATGGTAATTCCATTCGACTTGAACTGCGGGATGGCCGCGCAGCGCGAATTACCATTAGCCATGCTCACCACGACGCCAAAAGACTTCCCCTACTATAAAGACTTTGGAGGAGTTGTGATATGGTTCCACGGGACTTTACCGGGCGCCAAGTATAACTGTAACTTACAATATGCCTTGAATGATTATGTAGCCATGCGATTGGCTTGGAACGTGAATGAAATCTTGGATAAAATACTGACGGACTATTTTGAAAAGTATTACGGGAAAGCCGGAAAATTTATGCGCGATTATTATATGGTCTGGGAAAATATTGCGCATCAAAGCGGCCGGCACTGTTCAGCCTGGGATGGCATGTTCCTTTTCACTTATGTGACGGAAAATGATGTTAAACAGTGCGAAAATAATCTGGCGATGGCTGAAAAGGCGTCCGAAAGCAAGGCGATAGCGGACAGAATCATGGATATGAAATACTATTTTGATTTTGTCAAAACCGCCCGCACAGCCGGAAGCAAGTTGGATTCTCTCCGGCGTTCCGCAAAAGCGGGCAATAATGATCGGACGCGTAAGGAAAAAGAGGAGTTATTGGTAATGTGCGCCAAATTATTGGAATCTGGGTATGGGGAGCGTTTGGTGTCGGACATGTTAGTCGGAATAACAGCATTGGCGGGTAATGATGCAAACAGAAATTTTGTGTTTAACGGCTCGTTTGAATATGGTCGCATGGGCTGGAGCGGAAAAGATAAAAATGGCCAAAAAATAGGCGCCATGGACACGAACGAGTTTCACCAAACCATGCCGCGCGGTGGCGGGCAATGCGTAAGATTTGACAATTCAAGTCCGAATAATACTTGTCGAATACAACAGAACGTGCTGATTAATAATCCTCTCCCGGATGGCAACTATTTTCCCAGGGAGCCCAAGCCGATAAAAATTTCCGGCTGGAGCAAGGCCAGGGATGTGAAAGGAAAGGGGCGCTATTGCATATATGTTGATTTTGAGTATGAAGATGGAACTCAATCATGCGCGCATGAGGTGGTGTTCGATCCCGGGACACATGACTGGCAATATGGCGAAAAAGTCTTCACCCCGGAGAAGTCCGTAAAGAGCGCCAGGGGCTTTATTTGGCTCGACCCTGCCGGCACGGCGTGGTTTGACGATATTTGCCTTGAGGAGGTCAATCCTGCGAAATAAGGGAATCGGTAACTACGGCGGACAAGTCGGAGAACAGGCTGTCGCTTGCCCCTCGACTTGTCCCGCCGAAGCGGCTTCGCGCAGGGGGAAGCTCCTTGCGTGCCCCCCATAGCTCTTTGAGCGACGGTGGGAGCGTAGTAGTGGGGGCCGCCGTCAGTCTTTCCTCTTCTCCGGACTGTCGTCCCGCCGTCGTCCAAGCACTATGGCGGGCAGGCCGTTATCTGTCACCTGTCGCTTGCCCTCCGAAGCGCTCGGGCGAAGGAGGGTCCGCCCGCCGGGCCTGGGTAGTGGGGGAGATCAGGACGTGACAGCCCGGAATGCTCCGTTCGAGAGCGGTCTCCATGCGGTTAATAATTGCCTGAACCTCGGCTATTTTTTTGCCATCAAATTCCAGCATGAGGTCCACGTACACATGGCTCCCAGACCGGCGCGAACGGACGCCAGCAGCGACTTTCGCGACAATCTCAGTCACCGGCTGGATTTACGGCGCCGATCTGTTCGATGATTGCGGCCATGCATCAATCCATAGATCTTCTATCGAAATCGGGCGACGGCCAAAAAAATGCCCAGGATTCCGGTGATGCCATATCCGATCAATCCAAGAACTGGCAGGCCGAAAATAGACGGCCCGATCCGAGCAACTATAAAAAGGGATGAACCAATGAACAGCGCTGAAATTATAAGTCCTAGTGTGATCTGAAAGGAAGCCATATCGATTTTACGGATCAACGGTTCCAGCCCGTGATGTTCAAATCCGATGCGAGTTTTGCCCCCCTTGATCTGACGTAGAGTATCACGCAAATCTCGCGGCAGTTCCTTCACCAAATAAACCAGTTCGCCGCTTGATTGCAGGATGTCTTTGATCATTCTTTGCGGCTTCAGCCGATCCAGCATCGTTTGTTTGATGAAATCGGCGAACTTGGTTTTGATGTCAAAATCGGGATCGAGCGAAAGCATTAGTCCTCCGGCCACGGTCATGGCACGGCCAACAAGATACAAATCGGCAGGTAGTCTTAAATGATGCCCCATAATCAGCGCGGTCATTTCCTCGAAAATATCAACAGCCCGCAACTCCTTGAGCGGCTTGTAGAAATGCGCTTCCATGAATTCGGCAATGTCCCGTTCCAGCGCTTCTCGATCGGGTTCCTCTTCCCATTCCACGATTCGCAGGACAGCATCGGTGATCTTAACTTCGTCGCGCTGGACGTAGCCAAGCACTATGTCGGTGAAATTCGCGCGCACGCGATTTGAGACACGGCCCATCATGCCGAAATCGAGCATGCAAATTTGATTTTCCGGAAGAACCAGGATGTTGCCCGGATGAGGATCGGCATGAAAAAATCCGTGCTTAAAAATCTGGTCGAGCGTCAAATCGGCCAGGTGGGAGGCAATAAGCTGGCAATCCAGGCCGCTGTGTTCCAGCCGGGCCAGCTCCAGGATTTTAATACCATCGATGTATTCAAGGGTCAGAACCTGACGGGAACTCGCCTCGTGAAAAAATCGCGGAATGCGCAGAAAAGCGTTGCTCTCAAATTGCCGGGTAAACCGTTCCAGGTTCGCGGCCTCCAGATGATAGTTCATTTCCTTATCCAGGGCGCGAGCAAATTCCTCCACAATGCGGGTCGGCCGATAAACCGCCAGTTCTTCAATGACTTTTTCAGCCAATGAAGCCAGGTACAGCAGGATTTCCAGGTCAACTTCAATGAGCTGTTGAATTTCCGGTCGCTGCACCTTGACGATGACGGCTTGGCCCGTTTTCAGGCGCGCCCGATAGACTTGCCCCAACGACGCGGCAGCAAACGGCGTTTCATCAAACCATTGGAAAACATTGTCCAGCGACTGCTTGAGCTCGCGTTCGATAATGACCCTTGCCTGGGCCGTTGGGAAGGGAGGGACATTGTCCTGGAGTTTGGAAAGCTCCGTTATGAACTCTAAAGGAATCAGATCGGTCCGGGTCGAAAGAATCTGGCCCATTTTGATAAAGGTTGGACCCAATTCCTCAAGCACAAGGCGAAGACGCTCGGCAATTGACAGATCCTCCTGTTCATCGCTCTTCGCGAAGGGAAGATGCTTGCTGAGCGGGATATGTTCTTCGATGCCAAGCCGGTCAATGAATTCGGCAAACCCATGCTTTGCCAGAATGAACAGAATCTGCCTATACCGGTTAGCATGACGATAAGCCCGGGAAATAAATCCTATTCGGCGAATGCGCATCCATCACGCCTTTGGATGACGCGACTGTTGCATCCGCATCCGATTGACCGAAGCTTTTAATTTATCGAATTCCTTACGGGAAGGCATGTTCAAGCGATCCACGATAACCTTGACGTTTTGATTGACTTTACGCTCGATGTCGTGCTTAACCTGATTGGATTTGGCAATAAGTTCCGCAATCGCCTTCTTACCTCCCTGCTCGGAAATGGAGCCTTTCTTGACCAGGTCGTTAACAGCCTCTTTAATTTTTTCGGCGGTCATGACAGCCAGGCCGGCGCCAATATAAATACCTTTTTTCATCAAGCACTGCATAATGCGTCCTCCTTAGATGTTTAAGCCTCCGCACCTATCTCAACTAAAACAAGATTACATTATCCATTAATTCCGCACCTGTCAAGATCCTCTGCACATCCCTCTCTGCACATTCCCGTCAATCCGCAGTTCGCGCGAACCGCATCGACCCCGCCACACAAGAATAGAAGGCATTGCGTCAGTAAATTGCGGTGGCTGGTGCGCCAACACACGTTGCCTCGCGTGACACGCGGGGTTGTCATGCATAATCTTGGATTTCTGTTGCATCTTGTGAAAGCAAAATGGAATATAGGCGCCTAACTCAATCAAGGAACGGTGCTATGTCTCATGATAATAACCAGCGGCAATTTCGGGAATGGCTCCCTTATCTCCTGCTGATCATCGTGCTGGTGGCGTTCTGGATGACCGCGTCCCTGGTGGATGTGGCCCTCTGGACGCAGTGGCGATGGCCGGAATGGATGGCGCAAAATTTTCAGATCATCTGGCTGGCACTGCACTCGTTTCTATTGCCGTTACTGCTGGTCATGGTTCTCAGGCCGCGCTTAAACGCATTCCTGGCGTTTTTATCCGCCGCGTTTCTGGGAAGCGTGGCCTGGGACTTGATTTATTCCTGGCTCACGCGCGGGCGGCTCATCAGTGACAGCATGGTCAAGTGGTTTGCCGTAGGTTATGGTAATTTAGTATTCGGCGTGAACGAGGCCGGTGCCCTGTGGTTTTACATAGCCCGGGTGGTGATCGGCCTGATGTTGCTTTACGCGCTCTACGTCCGGATCAATCGCTCCGACGTGTTTTCGCTACGGAAACGGCGCGGGGAAAATCCAGTATAGCGGCGCATCAGCCGCGAAAAGTAATTCGGATCATTATACCCACATAGTTCGGCTACTTCGGTAATCGGTTTTTCCGTCTGTTTGAGCATGGAAAGCGCGTTTTGGACACGTAAGCGAACCAGATAAGCCACCGGCGGAATTCCAACGGCCTTCTCAAAACGCCGCGACAGGCTGGACCGGTGCAAATGCAGGCGATCAGCCAATTGTTTGACGCACAACTGGGACTGATTCCACTCGCTATGGATGATCCGAATGGCTTCACTCACTTGGTGGTCGGCGGACTCGGTCCGGCGTCCCGAAACGGCGAGCGTCAATAATTGATAAGCAATAGCGCTGGCCTGGCGTTCCGCCGCCTGGGATTGGTTCCGGATTGTATTTTCCAGCCGCCGTAGAAGCGCCAACGGCGCATCGCCGGCATCATACACGTCGGCAACCAGTCCGAATGCCGTCGTTACGCTGGCCGCGAGCGATCCATCCATGGTCCACCAGCAATATTCCCATTCTGCGCCTAACGCATATATCTCATGGCGCATGTTCGGAAAATAGACCGCAATTTGCCGCGGCCGAAGCTTGCGTTCCACTCCGTTAATGACCAGCGCGCCGGTGCCGGCAATGCCCCAGAAGACCTGGACGAAATGTTTGACGGCCACATGCTCGCGATAATCTGCCGGCACAAGATAATGGCCCACGCTGCGCGCGCCAAACGGCAGATTGGCCGCGGGCGCAGGCGTGGGCCGGAAAAGAATGCGGAAGAACGTTTTTTTCATAGGTCACAAAAGTCCAGATATTATCACGCTTGTCCTCTTGAGCGACGCAGATATTTCAACCACAATGGTCCTCAAAAGCAAGCACTTTGTCGTGATTGTAAACAAGACAATCATTATGGGAGGAGCAAAATCATGCGAGGACCTAAAATTACAGTTATCGGGGCAGGAAGCTATTTTTTCGGTAAGCCGGTAATTCACAAGATGGCCACGAGCCCAATCATGGCCGGTGGGACCTTGGCGCTGGTTGACACCAATCCTGATGTTCTTGCCACAATGATGAAACTTGCCCAGCGGGTTTTTGATGAAACCCGCTGCGGCGTAAAGCTCATCGGTGCAACCGACCGGCGCAAGGTGATGGCCGACTCGGACTTTATCGTCCTGACCTTTTCGGAACGCAATGCTCATTTCCGAGGACTGGATACAAAAATCGCCGCCAGACACGGCATTCGAATGTGCAGTTCGGATACCATCGGTCCCGGCGGAATTTTCCGCGCCTTGCGCGAGATTCCGCATGCCTTGGCAATAGCACGGGATGCGGAAAAACTCGCGCCGCAGGCATGGATAATTAATTTTGTAAATCCAGCCGCTGTTATGGGCATAGCACTCATGCGCTCTGCGCCGGGAGTCAGGAGTTTCGCGCTTTGCGATGGCAACCACGAGCCTCGCAATACGCTGAACTGGTGCAAGCGAGTCGGCATTGTCCCGGAAAGTGCCGATGTTCTTTCCCCTGATGTTCAGGCCAGGCTGGAATTGCGGATCGGCGGGGTGAACCACTGCACCTGGATTGTCCGGTTCCGCTATGGCAAAAAGGATATGATGCCGTCTTTGTATCGTTGGGCGGTTGCCCAGGCCGAAGCCGAGAAAAAAAATCCCGGCGAGAAAGCCAAGCCGCGCTACAACGCGCATTATGCTCTTCAATTTTTTAATCTCTACGGCGCTTACCCCACCGCGCCAAGCCACACTAAGGAATATGTGCCTTTCTTCCAGGGCTACGGTGTGCGGCAGAACTATCCGGAACCGATCAAGCTGTTTGAGGCTGACGTTCGCGCACGGGAAATGGCCGCAGCCTGGAAAATTACCGAAAACTATGCCAAGGGAAAGTTGACGGTTAAGGAATTTTTAGGCAAAACCGGCAACGATCATGCCACCGACATTATTGAGAGCATGTGGGGTGGGCTGAACAAGCCGTTTTATATCAACAGCGCCAACCGCGGCGCCGTGACCAATCTTGCGCCGGATGCATTTTTGGAACTGCGCTGCGACTTGGATATGCACGGGCCACGCCCCCAGCCCTTTGGTGAAATGCCGCGCGGTCTTCTGGCCCTGACCCAGGAGGTGCTTGATACGCACGAATTGACCGCCCTGGCAGCCGTAACCGGCGACGCGCTTGTCCTGCGCCGGGCCATGCTCACGGACCCGATCTGTAACAATATCGGCGATGCCGACGCCTGTTTGGACGATTTCTTTAAAGCTGAACGTGACGCACTGCCGGCCTATTGGTTTAAAGGCGCCGCCCGGCACAGGTGATTTTACTGGTTTAGAAAAAGATTAAATCAATTCAAGAAAAAATGTTTCATATGCAAGCAATAATAAATCAGACAGTCCCGATCACAAAACTCACCGACGGTGGGGGGTGCTGTTTTTTCGGGTATTATGACGTGGCCGCGTTTGATACGAGTGGCAGATTTTATTTATATCACAAAGTTGATTTCATGGATCGCCAGCCTACCAGGGCTGATTCAGCTGAATTTGGCGTGATCAATATTGAGACGAAAGCGAAGATAAAAATCGCGGAAACTACGGCCTGGAATTTTCAGCAGGGCGCCATGTTGCAGTGGAACCCCGCGGCGCCGGACAGTGAAGTGATCTATAACATCCGGGTCGGGGAGACCTATCGGGCGGTTGTAAAAAACATCAAGACCCAGAAAGAACGCATGTTGGAAATGCCGATTGCCGCACTTGATCCTAAAGGACGCTATGCCCTGGGCATAAACTTTTCGCGTCTTTTTGATTTCCGCCCCGGTTATGGGTATCATGGCATTGTTGACGCCAACAAAAATCTGGAAGCCCCCGAGGATGACGGGGTTTTTCACATAGATATGCTGGCGGGTAAAAGCAGGCTTATCCTTTCGCTTCAGCAGATCCATAGACTTCTACAGGACACTGCCAGTGTTGTAAAAAACGGCAAGATTGTCATCAACCACATTACTTGTAATACAGACGGCAGTCGCTTTGTGTTGCTTGTGCGGAATTTTCCGGAACATGGGGGAAAGTGGGGTACGGCCGCGATTACGGCTAATGCCGACGGCAGTGATCCATATGTCTTAAACGATCATTCAATGACATCGCATTATCACTGGCGGGATGAGCAGCATTTATTGGCCTATGCGAAACACGCGGAAGGTGATCAGCTTTACCTTTTGCGCGATAAAAGCCAGGAATACCAGATCATTGACCGTGATTTTTTTAAGTCCGACGGCCATTGCAGTTATGCCCCGGATCGAAATCAAATTCTGTATGACAGTTATCCGGAAAACAACTATCGCCATTTGTATGTCTATGACATCCACGGGCACAAAGGATACAAGCTTGCTTCACTATACTCTGCGCCCGTATTGGTTGGTGATATCCGTTGCGATCTGCATCCGCGGTGGCATTCGAACGGTAAGCTTATCAGTTTCGACTCCACGCACGAGAATCAGCGGCATATTTATCTTGCCCAGCTTACGTAGAATTATTAAACCCGTTTGACCAGGACTTTGTTCAGGAAATCGACGTCGTGGCGGAGCCGGTCTGGGCCAGTCATATGGGCGGCGAAATCCTCGATGATAATGGGCGCCTTGACGCCGGCTTCATGCAGGGCGTTCAGCCATGTGGGGATGTGCAGGTCGGAGTTCTCGAACGCAGAGGATTGCACGGTTACCACGTTGCACCCTAACGCATCCACCTTGCCGACCACATGCTGGCCGCCGCCCAAGTGCACGCAGTCAATGTAGTCGCGGAGCACAGACACGGCCAGGTTCGGTCGCACCTCGCCTTCGCGCGTGAAATTTGCGATATCAAAAATAACGCCCAGCTCGCGCGGATCGAAGTGGCGGCAGATGGCCCAGGCCAGGCCCGGCGAGGTGACGAGTGAATGACAATGGGTTTCCACGATGATCTTGATGCCCAGGGGCCGCGCCATCGTCTGGACGATGACGTTGTAGCGGCGGATTACGCGTTCCAGGAGTTCCGCGTAATTGAATGGCTTGTCGGGGTAGGTCGGGGGACTAACACGCACACAACGGGCCTCCGCGTGGGCGGCCCCTTCCAGGTGCAGTCGCAGCGTGTCGTCCGGATCGTCAATGCCGGCGCTGGGTAAAGCGCCCCAAGGTTCCAGGCCGGCTTGCCTGAGCTTTTTCGTCAGCGTTTGCCCTTCCTTCAGGAAGCGTTCCGGCGTGAGATCAAACTTGTGGTTGCCCCAGCAACTGTAAGGCTGGTCCCGGTGTTCCGCTGGAATAATTCGCGGACGATACTGGTAATACCGGAGGCCCAGCGCCGCGCATAGCGCAATCTGCTCCTCAAAATCCAGTTCCGGCAACATGACCGCCGTAACGCCAAGGTTCATAATAGCCTTTCAACAATATATGGCTCAGGCATCGCCGAAACTCGTGCCCACCGAACGGGCCGCCAGGACCTTCTGGGTCTGGGGCGTGACTAATTTCAGGTGCGCGATGGCGTCCTTGATCGGCACGGCTTCCACCTTGTTGCCATGCAGGGCGACCATCTGGCCAAACTTGCCTTTCATTGCCAGCCAGCAAGCGGCCACGCCGAACCCCGTGGCCAGGATGCGGTCAAAGGGCGTAGGCGAACCGCCGCGCTGGAGATGCCCCAGCACGGTGACGCGCGATTCCAGTTCGGTGTTTTCCGTAATTTGTTTGGCCACGTATTCGCCGACGCCGCCCAATTGCTTGGCATCCGTGCGCTTCTGGTCGTAGGCCTTGACAATTTCCCCGCAATCGGGACAACGTGCGCCTTCCGCCACGCAAATGATGCTGAAGCGCTTGCCGTACCGGCTACGTTCGATAAGCCGGTGATACACATGATCCCATTGAAAAGGGATTTCCGGGATCAGGATGACGTCCGCCCCGCCGGCCAGTCCGGCGGAAAGTGCGATCCATCCGGCATACCGGCCCATGAGCTCGATGATCATGACCCGGTGGTGCGAGGATGCCGTGGTATGCAGACGGTCAATGGCTTCGGTGGCGACGTATACGGCGGAATCGTGGCCGAATGTAAGGTCGGTGGCCGCCAGGTCGTTGTCAATGGTCTTGGGCACGCCCACGATGTTGGCGCCCAGTTCCATGAGTTTGCTGGAAATTGTCATCGTGCCGTCGCCGCCGATGGTGATCAGTGCGTCCAATCCCCATTCCCGGTAATGGTTCATGGCTTGGCTGGATGTATCCTGGATCGTGACCTTGCCGTCCGCGCCCTTGACCGGGTAATGCCAGGGATCGCCCTTGTTGGAGGTGCCCAGGATCGTGCCGCCGCAAGTCAGGATTCCGGAGACGTCCTGGTTGCGCAGGTGCCGCATCCGGCCCTCCACGAGTCCTTCAAATCCATCCTCGATGCCGATCACCTCAAAGCCGCCTTCGTTCATGGCTGATTTGGCCACCGCGCGGATCACGGCGTTAAGGCCGGGGCAATCCCCGCCGCCGGTTAAGATGCCCAGTCGTTTCGTTTTGCCATTGCTCATGCTAAGACCTCGCTTGGTAATGTTTTGCACGCGGATGCCCAGAGATGAATGTCAACCAAAATATTACAGTAATGTTGATGTTCGTGCAAGTTTCAGATATAATTTGCTTATCGTCGAGGAACCAAACGGGGACAAAGATGTGAACAAAAGCAGCGGACATGACGTGTTGGCGCAGTCGTTGACAAATACGTGCGGGGAGCTGGAACGGGCGGTAAAATCGCGGGATTACAACGCCATCGAGGCGCTTGCCATGATGGCCGGTATTCTTGTTGTGCTCTGGCTAATCATCTATCCCTTCGGCGAGTTGATGAAGATTGAGACGGCAAACTATGCGGGACACATCCTCCTGGGGCTAGGCGCCACAATGGCGGAATTACAATGGCCGTTATCCGGGGGACGCCACAATCAATGCTGTGTTCTGTGGGAAAGCAAGGGGCGCCGATTATACAAGTGAGGCCCTATGGAATCCTGGTTCTGAAGTTTATGGATATTGGGAAGGGCAAATATAACCAGGTGCAATAAATATGGGGCGATACAGCAACGCAGCCAAAATTACACCATGTGCTATTCTTGCGCGTCAACCTCAATCGGGTTCGTCAAAATCCACGGGGTCGTAATATTGGAAATACGTACGTCGGATGATATCGTCATTTCGCCAGGCATGGGTAAGTCCGCCTGGATGCGGTATTTGCCAGGCGTCGTCACCTTGTACTCGAAGACCTTGCCTTCCTGCTCTGCCACCTTCTTGCCGTCCCGGACCAGTGTGAACCGGCACGGCAAGGGCGCCTCCGCCCACAACTTCAATCCAGGCGTAAGCGCAATCCGTTCGCCCATGGTCACCTGCTGACCGTTGCCCTCCGCGACATAGGCAAATCCGCCCGCATCTGCAATCATGTTGAAGGCTATAAATGCGCGACCCGTCCGGATAGCGTCAAGCAGAGCCGGCTCGGTCAGTTCTTTTGCCAGCAAATGCGTGTTAATGAAGCGCGCCGACCGTTCATAGGGGTCCAGGTCCACCCGGAATAACTGTCTGTCTGGAACCAACGGCCCGAAGCAAAGCCGTAGCATAAGCCGGGCAAATACATTCAGCTTGTATTCCCTCAACTTCTTGCGGGGATCTTTGCTGCCCGTGCCCAGGAGCAGCAGGGTGTTCTGAGCCGTATAGATCCCCCGCAGACCGATGTCCTGATGGCAGTCGTTTCCCGCAATACCGGTCAGTTTCCGGTGCCGGCCCTGCTCGTCCCACTTCTGAACCAACATCGCAAGCGTCTGCCAGTCAAACATGGACCGCAGGGTCTGGTCGGGATACGAGCGCATATTGATTAAAACTTCCTTCAGCACCTCCACGCGTGCGTGCTTTTCCGTTATCGTGTCCAGGAGCAGATCCGTGTGCATGTTGTAGATCTCCATTCCGTCAATTTCGGGAATGTCCCAGGGGCGCTTCTCCTCGCAGTGGCCCAGGCACAGCACTCCCCCGAGCTGCCGGATCTGCTTCGCCAGTTCCGTCGGGCTTGCATTATTGCTCAACACGGTTCCTTCAGGGAGTCCCCACGGCATGAACCCTGCCTGCATCTCGAAACCCTGCACAAAAAGGATATCGTCGTGGATTCCCTTCCAGCCCAGCGAATAGTCTGCCTTGTCATCCACCACATGGTCCGTCAGGAAGATGAACTGACAATGGGCCTTCTTGAGCGCCTCGGCAATCTCGGGGAACTGCATTTCCGAATCATGCGAAAGGTGTGAGTGACTGTGCAGCACGCCGCGGTATTCATTCCAGCCCGTCTTGATCGCGACCGGCGTGCGTCGCGCGGCCAGTTCGTTCCAGGCCGCCGCCTGTTTAGGGAAAAGCACAAAATGGTGGTACAGTTGCGGAGCAAAGAAACCGCAGAATCCCCCCGTGCATAACAGGATTGCCGTCAACGCAAGGCGCAAACTCCAACGAAAAATGCCTTGCAAGCACCTTCTGCTTTTTCTTTGCGTTGTCTCCAAATCCGTTCCTCCAGCAGTGTGCCTGTCCGCGCACACACCACGACCAATTTCAGCCCGATACGGGCCGTGATTATTTCCTGTCGCCGTCCCTGTCAACTTTTCATTTCGACGCAGTTGTCGTTCGCCAAAATCGGATCTGATGTGGTGGGAATGGGCGACTCTAATTCCCGGCCCTAATTCCCGCTGGGACTCATATGGTGGCCGCGTGTTGAGTTCCAATATTGGTTTTTGACCACGCGTCCGCCCCAAAATTTTTCCCATAAATCGCAAAATAGATCGTGCCCAGCAGGCCGCAGGCAAAGGCCGTGATAAAATTGGTCGCCGGCGACACCATCCAGAGCAGGGCGCCACCAAACGCGGCCACGGCGACAATCACGTCCCGGATCAAATAATACAAACCAAACATGCCGGCCTTCTGATCTTCCGGCGCCAGGTCCATGATCAAGGCCTTGCGGGTCGGCTCGCCGAATTCCTTCAACCCCCGGATGACAAATGCCACCGTCATCATGGCGAACGAGTGCGAAAAAAGCAGGATGAGCGGGAACAGGGCAAAGTTAAAAAACGTGATGACCACGAACGGTTTCTTGGCACTGCGGTCGGCCAGCCACGCCACAGGCACATAAATCAGCATGGCGGTGACCATTTCAATGGCCGTCAGCACGCCGAACTGCACGGCCGATATCGTGTTGTTTTTAAGGCACCAGATTACAACGAAAGCGTAGGGAATCTGCTCGGCAAACCGCACCAGGATGTCGGCCAGCAGTAATTTTTTCAGCTCCGGCGCCATGCGGACCCAGAGTGCGAACGGATTCTTTTCAGCCGGGCGGCGGCGCGGGGCGTCGTCCCCGATTATGGCCTGCTGGAGCGCAAGCGATACCAGTGCCAGCGCCAGGGCGATGCCAAATGAAAGCCGCACCCCCGTGCGCTCGCCGAAACACTGTATCATGACGCCGCCCAGGAGTGGTCCTAATGCCATTGGCAGACGCCGCACCAGGGAATGCATTGAAACGCCCATGGTGCGTTTGTTGGTCGGCAGGACCTGGGCCACCAAGCTCATGGTGGCCGGCAGGGAAATGGCGGTCCAGGATAGGAAGAAGATCGAGCCGATAATGACCGCCTGCCAGTAGGGAAACAGGATGACAATTGCATATCCCAGCATGGCGATCCCGTTGAACAGCGCCAGGGCGCGTTTGGTGCCCAGCCGGTCGCTGAGATATCCGCCCGGAAACGAATAGAGCGCCGAGAGCAGGTTATCCATGCCGTTGAGGAGCCCGACGGTCATGATCCCGCCGCCCAGGGCCAGCAGGTAAATCGGCAGAAACCGCTCGGCCATCTTCTCGCCCAGGCCGATCAGGACGACCATGGCCAGCAGGGCCACCATGCTTTGTTTGAGCGCGAAAAAATGAATGATCTTGTTTGTTGCGGTCATAAAGATACTATATATCTCACCATGAAAGCGCACACAAGGCAAATGGGCGCCGGCCCTGCAATGACCCGGCGGCATTTTATCGTGCTCTCGGCGGCCGGTGCGGCGGCGGTGCTGACCGGCTGTGCCACTGACCCGGTAACGGGCAAAAAGCAGTTCATGCTGATGTCGGAAGCGGGCGAGGCCGGGGCCGATAAGGAAAGTTCGCCCCACCAGATTTCAGCCGATTACGGCGCTTTGCAGAATACCGATCTTAACCGGTATCTTGCCACCGTCGGCGATTTGCTGGCCTCCAAATCCCACCGGCCGGCCATGCCCTACACGTTTCGGGGCGTCAATGCCGTGTATGTGAATGCCTATGCCTTTCCGGCGGGCACCATTGCCGTGACACGCGGGATGCTGGTCAATATGGATAGCGAGGCGGAATTGGCCGCCGTACTCGGCCACGAGATCGGGCATGTCTGTGCCCGGCATGCCGCCGAGCGGGCCACCAAGGGCATTGTGTCCTCCGTGGTAGTGACCGGGCTGGCCACGTTCGTTCAATATCAGTTCGACGGTTACGGCGACTTGACCTCCGGGCTGGGCATGGTGGCCGCCGGCGCACTCCTGGCGCGCTACAGCCGCGCGGACGAGCGCGAGGCCGATGCCCTCGGCCTGGAATACATGACCCGCGCCGGCTACAACCCGGACGGATGTATTGCCCTGATGGATATGCTCAGGACATTATCCAAGAACAAGCCCAACGTGATTGAGATGTTGTTTGTCACGCATCCCATGAGCGAGGAGCGCTATCAGACCGCCGTCGAGGCGGTGCGCACGAAATACGCGGCCGCAAAAAATAATCCCCTGAACCGCGAGCGTTACATGGATATGACCGCTTCGCTAAGGGCTATCAAGGGCGTGATTGAACAACTGCAGAATGGTGAAAAGGCCATGAGCTCCGGCAAGTTTGGCGAGGCTTCCGCCTGTTTTGAAAACGGG
>VSJD01000259.1 GCA_008636095.1 Kiritimatiellota bacterium
TCTACTAAAATATCAAGTGTAAATGCTTGCTTTTTATCCGGCAAGGTGGCATTATTTATAAGTTAGTCACAGAGCTATCCCTTGCGTCTATCTTAACCCAAGGGGGAAGTCTGATTTTCAGTATCAACTCGTATCAAGAACAGGAGGTGAACTCATAACAAACGCACTTGATTTTGCCGTGTCCAAAATGTAATAACGACCTGATTTAACACAAGCGAGGAAGAATACACATGAAGCGCATTGTTATCGGATTACTGGCTGTTTGTTTGTTGGGTTCACTGACGGCCCTGGCCGAGGAAAAAGCGGTAAAGAAAAAAGATGCTTTGCAGGATATCACCACCGCAGGCAAGCTGGCCAAGCACCCCATGGGATTCGCTGTCACGGAAGCCGATGGTGTGGTGGCAAAAGTCATTATCAAAAAAGCGACCAAGGAAGGTGAGACCGCCGTTGTTAATCTCGAACAATTTATCGGTAAGGACGTCGTACTGATCGGCATGGGCACCACGAAGACGAACAAGTCCGGCAAGATAACGAAGACCATCAAGACCGTGACCAGCATTGAAGAAATGGCTGCTCCGGTAGCGGCGGCTCCTGCAGCGGCTGCTCCTGCAGCAGAAGCGAAGTAAGCTGAGAAGCCGGACCTAAGGCTAAAAGGCTTTGGACTAAAAGAAGAGGGTCGCTCATCGGAGCGGCCCTCTTTTTTCGTTCATGCCTGAGCGCATTTCTGTTTCAGCACCAGCAGATTTTTCATGAGACCAGAGAGGGGCGTGTGGCCCACTCGGGCCGTTTGGCCCACCCGGGCCGTTTGGCCCGCAACCGCGCCAAAGGCGTCGTGCAGAACTTTATACTGACCATAGAATTCTTGATAGATCGCTACATGCCTCGGAATCGGGCGATAGATTTTTCGCTTGACCCCCGTCATCGCTTCGATCGCCGGCTCGATCGCCGGATACGCGCCCCCCGCCAGGGCCCCGGCAATCGCCGCCCCCAGCGCACAGGTCTGGCAAGAGCGCGAAATAAACATAGGCCGGTTGAGTACATCTGCATAAATCTGCATGAAGAGCTCGTTTTTTTCGGCAATTCCGCCACAGCAGACCACGCGTTCGATGGGAACACCGTATTCCTCAATCCGGTTGACAATGGTTAGCGCGCCGAAGGCCGTGGCCTCCAGCAGGGCACGGTAAATCTCCGCGCGGGTCGTGTGCAGTGTCATGCCGACCAGGAGTCCGGTCAATTGCGGGTCCACGAGAATGGTCCGGTTCCCGTTGTTCCAATCAAGCGCCAAGAGCCCGCTGGCGCCGGGTTTCAACCGGCGAGCTTCAGCGGTGAGCTTGACCTGCAAGGCATCGTGCCCCTGGCACACGCTGGTGACAAACCACCGGAAGATATCCCCCACGGCGGACTGACCCGCTTCGATGCCAATATAACCGGGCAAAACCGAACCATCCACAATCCCGCAGACACCGGGGATATCCGGCACCTGCATCGTGTTTTTTGCCACCATAATATCACAGGTGGAGGTGCCGACAATCTTCACCAGCGTGCCGGTTTTGATCCCCGCTCCCACGGCGCCCAGGTGGGCATCGAATGCGCCCACGGCCACGGGCAGGCCCTCAGGCAGACCCCAGGTAGCCGCCCAGGCTTTGGTCAAACGGCCCGCCTGATGATCAATCGAAAACGATTCCGAGGGCATGCGCGCACGGAGCCGCTCCAGGCGCGGATCGAGCGATGCCAGGAATTCGGCGTCCGGCATACCACCCCAATGGCGGTTAAACATGGCCTTGTGCCCGGCGGCACACACCCCGCGCACAACATCCTCTGGCCGGCTGACACCGCACAACACGGCCGGAATGTAATCCTCCAACTCGATCCAGGCATACGTGGCCTCAAACAGGCCCCGATCCACATTCAGACAATGCCACAGTTTGGCCCAATACCATTCCGAGGAATACACCCCACCGCACTTGGCGAGGAAATGCGGTCTTGATTTTTTCGCCTGCTCCGTGATCCGCGCCGCTTCTTCGAAGGCCGTGTGATCTTTCCAAAGCCAGGCATAGGCATTCAGATTCTTCTTATATTCCGGATGCAGACACATCGGCTGATTTTGCGCATCCACCGGGATTGGGGTTGACCCCGTGGTATCCACGCCGATCCCAATCACTTCATTCCCATGCGCGCCAAATTGCCGCCGCGCCTGGCTCAAAGCCGCTTTGACGACCCGCTCAAGGCATGCCACGTAGTCCGCCGGCGACTGACGCGCCAGGTTGTGGTCCTTGGAATGAAGCAAAATTCCGTCCGTGCCGCCGGGATAATTTACAACCGCCACGCCGACTTCCTGGCCGTTGGCCGTATTAACCACCAGCGCCCGCACCGAATTTGTGCCGTAATCAATGCCGAGAGTGTAGGTTGCCATGATCGGATTCTCCTGCCTGTCTTGATGCATCGGAATTTCAAAATTGCCACAAAGATGCACAAAAAAGAGCATTAATTTATCATATTTGTGAATCTTGTGCTTTTTTGTGGCAAATCATTTTGTCAAAGTTGCGGCGTCTGCCGCCTAATTCAAAGGGTTTAGTTTAGACTGCCCGTAATATGCTGATCGCCCGTGCTTTCTTAAGTAATGCTTATCCAGTAGTGCCTGGGAAATGCCCGTGCGCCGGCCGCCCAGGCTACGCCGTAGGCTTCGCCGAGGCGAGTCAAGCAGAAAGGTCAAAAGCGCCATCTTGCTGATGGCTTCCAACACAATGGCGTTTTCCACGGCCGCCGCCGGGGTCGCGCCCCAAGCAAAAGGCGCATGGTTGGCGACCAGAATGAACGGACAGACCATCGGCTGGAGCCGGCATCCCGGCTGGAGCCGGCATCCTGGCTGGAGTCGCAGACGCCGGATTTTCTTTACGATCATCCGGCCCGTATTGGCTTCATAGTTTTCCCGGATGGCGGATGGGCGCATGATCTCGGTGACGGGCACGGCGCCATAACAATAATCGGCATGGGTGGTACCCATGCACGGCAGACTTCGGCAGGCTTGGGCAAAGGCCGTGGCATAGGTGGAATGGGTATGAACCACGCCGCCAATTTCGGAAAACTCGCGGTACAGTACCAGATGGGTCGGCAGGTCCGTGGATGGCATGCGTACCGACTCCAGTCGAGATGCCGACTCCAGTCGAGATGCCGACTCCAGTCGGGATGCCGACTCCAGCCGGCGGCCATCCATGTCCGTCAGTACCATGTCGGCCGGCCGCAACGCGGCATAGTCCATGCCGCTGGGCTTAATCACCACAATACCGCGCCGGCGGTCAATCCCACTGACATTCCCCCAGGTCATAGTCACCAGCCCTGATGCTTTCAGGCGGAGATTTTCCGCCCAAACCCGCCGGATCAAATCGTCCAGTGTCCGGCGGATTGATTTGGTTCGAATCGGCATATCAGTTTCCTCCAATCTTCTCCGTTCCGTCGCTTGTCTTCCCTTCTTCGCTGGGCTGGTGCCTGGCGTCCGTCATTTGGCGTCCCACCTTCGCTAAAGCTATGGCGGGCAGGCCGTCATCCACTATCGGCCGTCGGTTCCAGTGGATCCAGAATCCAGCGTTTATTGAACCAGAACCATTGTTCCGGCTGTTCCCGGATCGCGCGGTCAAAGACATCAAACACTTCCTGGGTAATCCGCTGCCAGTCCTCCTTTTTTTCCAGATTGGCATTCGGCCAGACCGGTTCCATGATCCGGTAGCGATGTCGCGTCCAACCTTGCCGCGTAATCACACAAGGAAACACCGGTACGCCGGTCATTTTCGCAATCAGTCCCAGCCCGCCGGCAATATTGGCCGTCTTGCCCAGAAACTGGATGACCACGCCTGGCGTGCGCGAACGCACATCCGGTAAAAGAGCAAGAACCTTACCCTCGCGGATTTTACGGACAATACCCTTCAGTACGGACGCACTGCGCTGAAGCGTTTCAAAACCCGTGCCCATGCGCATACGATGGATATATTCTTCCACCAGTTGATTTTTCTGGTTCCCGGTTACGGTGAATAAGCGGACGCCGCACGCCAGGCTGGTCAGCGTGGCCATTTCCCACGAGCCCATGTGCGGCGCGGCAATAATGGCGCCCTGTCCGGTTTGCACGTGCGCAAGGATTTTACGGTCCGAATCGCCGACATCCACCACCGAACGGATCCACACCGGCGAGCTGACGGGAATCCTGACCATTTCCACCGCCGTAAAACAAAAATCACGCCATGACTGCCAGGCGATACGGTTCACCTCTCGATTTGAATATCGCGTTCCAAAGACTTCCCGGATACGCTCCTTGGCCGCCGACACGCGATAGCGCAAAACATAAAAAACGAGCCCGGCGATCCCCCACCCCAACCCCAGCGCCACGCGGTACGGCAGGTGTTGAATCAGGCCGGCCACGGCGCGCACCGTCAGGTACTCCAAGACATGTTTGGGCCGGTGCTTCACGACGGCAATTTCCCCCGTTTACGAAGGTTTAATAAAAAGCTTTGCGTCATATTCACGGCCCGTTGGGGACATACCTCATGACAACAGCAACAGCCGATACAGGCGGCCGGATTCAAGACCGGCCGGGGCCCATCGGCTATGCGCAAGGCTGTAACCGGGCAGGCTTTGACGCACAAACCGCACTTTACACAGCGCGCCGTGAACGATGGCCGGATCCACACATACGGCGCCAACATCCGGACCAGCCAGATTGGTATCCAATTCAGCAGGCGGGTGGTAGCGGGCACGCGGTACGGCGGCCGTTGGAGCGGTAACGGCACATTCCCAACCAATTCGATCTGGCTCCAATCGGCGACGCCAACTCCCGCCTGCTGGAGCAAGCCGAGATACGAAACCTTCTTGAGCGCAATCTTCAGTATATGACACATGGCGGCATCCAGGGCCACGCCGTCGGTCGAGCCTGCCAGAAACCCCAGGAGCACGAGCTCGCCCGCCGATGGCCCGTTCCCTTCCATGGCCACGACCGCATCACAGATGGTCAATCCCGGCTTGACGCGCACGTAAAGCTCAGCCAGAAAGGCACAGAATTGGTCCGGGGTAGGATACTGCTTGTGCAACATGGTCTTTTGAAATCCAGGCAGGGTGCCATAGATATTTTTAATGGCATTGGTCAGCACGGTCAGCAGGTGCGTTTTCAGCTTGGGCATATTAATGACCAGTGCCGCATCCAGCACCGGTTTGGCTACGCTATAGACAACCCCCGCCCAATTAAACTGCACCGAACTGGACTTTTCCAGGTTGACGAGCGGAACCGATTCCTCGCCGCACATGGCCTTGAATCCCGTCTTTTCCCAAACTCGCTCGATCTGGATCGCGTTACAGGCACTATCGGCCACGATGGGACGCCCCCCCACGGCTTTAACCATACGGATCAAGGCCCGGACCACTTCCGGATGCGTGGTGACGGCCTGTTCCGGAGTGCGAGCGCTGAGCATATTCGGCTTCAGCAGAACCGTCTGCCCGGGCCGCACCCAGGTGGCCAGCCCGCGCCCACCCAGATCGGCCACCAGCCTTTCAACGGCCGCTTGAACATTGGCAGGACTATAATCAGGACAGGCAGACAGGGCAACTTTTGTACGCATAAATCCTTCTTCTCCTGTCCAGCGTCTTGCCCTGCGTAGCCCCACGAGCGAAATAAAGGCCGGCGTCCCTGCTTCGCCAAGGCTTCGCAGGGCAGGCTAGCATCCGTCGTCTGTCGTCGGTCTTTCTTTCGCACGCTTCACGTGCCCTGCTCGAAGCGGGGTAAACTTCACGCCGGCTTGGCCGGATTCATCTGCGCGCCATGCAATTGCGTAACGCGCAAAGGATAGCGTAATTTCAAATCGTTATCCAACAGAATCTCCACCCAATAGGCACCGGGCTGTTCAAACCCCGTATTGACGAATATTTCCACATTCGTAGCGGTCGTTTCCGCGTTCTGCAGGCGAACGGGGATGGACTGTCCTTTCACCAGCACGGTGGACTGATCCGGCTTCAGTAAACGGGTCAACTGCTGGAATGTACCCTCGCCCCCACACCAGCGGGTCACGACACAGATACGGGAAAACATCAGCGGAAATTGCTGGGCCGTGATGACCTCGAACAGCCCGATCAACATGAATTTTCCATTCATTTCCTGACGGACATCATCACATATCACACTGGCCTGAAGGTCTGGAATCATAGTTTGTTACTCCTAACGCGGGCTACGCCCTCAACCTAAGTATACTTCGCTCACGCGGAAATCAATGGTTTCTGGTTCTTCAGCAAAACATTGACCACCACAATCAACGCCATGTTTGTAGCATCCAATCAAATCCCACGCGGCAAGACACACCCTATCCTGCTTTAATGTATTTTGACTTCTTTGCCGATTGTTTACGTTTGTCCTTATTCACGCGCGTTTTACGCCGACGTTTGGCCCGGATCGGACGCGGATGCCCCCCGGGACTCCCCTTGGTTTCCGGAAACAGATAATCGAGAAAATGGCGAGCCACTTTCCCACCCTCGGGCGGCGAGATGGCCAGGTCCGGACTGAGTTCAATTACCCAATGTCGGCCGGTTTTTGAATTGACAAGGAAATCGACGCCGATAACCGGGACATCGAACAGGCGGGCAATTTTTTGTGCTTCACAAACGAGATCAGTACTCACGGTCTCCGTGATTTCAGTGACGGAACCACCCGTATGATAATTCGATGTCAGGCGCACTTGGACGATCTTGCCCTTGCGCGGCACACTGTTGTAATCCAAGCCGAACGCCGCCAGATTTCGCCGCGTTTCGACATCCAGCGGGATACTGTTACTGGCATCGACATTACGAACGCGTACATTTTTCTGCAGAATCAAAGAACGGATCGAACTGGCACCGTTGCCGACGACGAAAGCCGGCTCGCGCCGTATAGCCGCCACAAAGCGCCCGTTCACAAAAATCAGCCGGTGGTCCGAGCCTTCCACGTATTCCTCAATGACCATATCTTCGCTGAATTTCCGCGCCCGCTCGATGGCGCGCTTCAGGTCCGCCATCGTGGTGACCGCCGAAGCAATCCCGCGCCCACCCCATTCCCGGCAGGGTTTGACGACGACAGATTTGTATTTCGCCAGGAAGGCCATGGCTTGATCGAGGCGGGAATATTTCATTTGCCTGGGCACGGAAAAGCCATAGCGCTCCAGAAACACATGGGCCAGACGCTTATCCTGGGCCATGTAAAATGTAACCGCACCGACGCGGTCAGTCAGGGAATTGTAGCACCGGATTTTCCGGTCGCCGTGTTTGAGGATAAATATCGGTGTTTCCGCGTCAATGACTTCAATGCCGATGCCGCGACGACGGGCTTCCTGGGTAATCGTGGTGGTATACACGGTTTTCACGGCGGCATGATGGCGGTTTGAGACACCAGTGTCAAGCGTGGCCATTATTATGGCATTGCCATTATGGACAGTTATTATCATTATGACATTCCGTCGTCAGCGAATATGTCATCCCGAGCGACTTGTCCGCCATAGCTCCCTGAGCGACGGCGGAAGTCGAGGGATCTCCATTTGTGCGCAACATGTTCGGCTGTAGATTCTTCGACTTTCCGCCACAGGCGGACCCGCCTCTGGAGGGCGCTACGCTTATAATGACAGACCACCTGAACTCTGATGGCCGGGCATGGTCATAATTAGAATTGCTGCATTACAAGCTTGTCACCGGATATTATTTTCTGCATCATTCACATCGTTTTATGCACTCGACAGCCCTATCCATTGTCCAAACAACCGTCGCCTCCCGTCGGGAGGCGCGGCGTCTGGCCGGTCTGATAGTGAAAGAGCGTCTGGCGGCCTGTGTTCAGATTACACCCATTCACAGCACGTATCGCTGGCAGAACAAGGTGGAACAGGCCACAGAATGGCTGTTAGCAGCCAAAACCCGGAGCGCGCGAACCAAGGCGCTGATGGCATTCATCCGACGCCACCACCCATACGAGGTGCCGGAAATCATGGCTATGAGCATAACGCAGGTCCTGCCCGCCTACCGCCAGTGGGTGCTCCGGGAAACAAAGGCGATCAAGCGCTTGCGGGACGGTAAGGGTCGTGGCTAATGATGGGATAAAGAGGCGCGCGAGTGTGACTAACGACCTTATTGCTTATTCGCAGGACTGACCCCTTCGTCCCCAGACCCCTTCGTCCCCAGCGCTGATTCGCCACGGAATCTTTTAATGGATTGCATGACTTGAACCAAGGTATCCTGCACCAAGTCCTGCGCATCCGTCGGATTGCCGCACAAGAGACAGGCGGAACGAAACAGGCGGTCTCCGTAAACGCGAATTATCTCGTCAATTGCGGAGGCATTCCCCTGCTTTAACGCCGCACTGATATCGGAATCGTTCATCATCTGAATTAGTCACGTCTGCAGGGAGTTTTGCACGAAACTCAATTACGCCTCATTCAAATCCCGAAACACCGATGCGGGTGCTTTCCGTCCTTGTGTTTCATCACTTCCTAAGCTCCAGCTTGATAGCGCCATAGCGACGGAGGTGGGTGGGGTTGATGCGGATGCGGCATACATTGTCGTTCGATTCGATGGGCAGCTGGACCGGCTCCCTGTTGTCGGGGGAGTAGATGGTTGCTATGGTAATCTTGAACTCCGTCCGGATTTCAAGAGTGACGGAGCCGGAGAGCGATTTGGGGGCATAGGTGAGATCGCACGGGCGGCGGAAGGTCGCTTGCTTGCCGAGATCCAGCGGGGCCACGTTGAGCAGGTGCGCAACGAGGGCCTTGCCTTCCGGGGTCTCAATCTGATGAACGCTCACAAGGACTCCTTTGTTACCTTCGACAACCTGCCACGGCAGCGGCGCGGCGGCACGGCGGACTTCGGCGAGGAGGCGCTCACGCGTTTCGGCGTCGCGGGTGTCGTTCCACTTAATCTCGATCTGGTCGGGTTCGAAGCCCGGGTCCGGCATCACTTGCGCGGCGCCGACTTTGTCTTTGTAATAGACGAAGTTCGATGGCGGCGCGGCAATCCAATCGGCAAGGGGGTTCTTGGCGAGGCGCGCGCCGGTTTCGTCGCAGCCGGCGGTGTCGTTGGTGGCGATCACGGCGCCGTCACTCTTTACGTAGCGCTGAACTGCTTCGACTTGCGTTCCGGACAGGCAGGCGGCGTTCGGGAGGATCAGGAGCTTGTAGCGCGAGAGATCGCCGGCGAGGTCGAGGTCCAGGATGGTGTCGTAGGGGATGTTCGCCTCCAGCAGCATCTGTGACCAACCCAGCCATTCATTCAAGTAGTGATCAGGCGAAATGCCGCCGTAGATATCACGCGTCTGGCGGGAGAACAGCACAGCTATGTTAGAGATTAACCGGGGATTTTTGAACAACTCTTCGTGCTCGGATTCCCATCGGTAGGTGTCCCCTCCGTATTCCACGGGTTCACTCAGCCAGAGGCGGTCGGCCATCACCAGGTTGAGCGCCCAAACAAAGAACTGCTCTTCGGCGGACTTGGTATAGTGGAGGGTGAACATCGGCTGCTCGGTGCGGCCACCGGTTTTGCCGAAGTGGCGGCCGATTCCGAGGTAGTAGCTGATCTCCGCGCATTGGCTACGCCAGAGGTAGTAGTAGCTGCTGGAGTTGTGAAAAGCTTCGTAGAAATTGAGGTCTACGCCGCGCGCGAATTCCTCGCCGGTCATACCCCAGCGCTGCGAAAGCCACATGCTCGACGCCCCGGCGAGGCAGCCGAGCAACGGGATATTCAGACCAGCATCGTTCATAGCCTTGCGCAGGTCCACGTAATAGTCGCCGACGGAGCGCATACGAAATCGCAGCCAGGAGCGGAACCAGGGGTCCTCGAAGTTGCCCCAGCACGGGTCGTCGGCGGAGGGCATCTTGCAGGTGGCGTGGGATTTATTAAACTTTTCGACGCAGAACTTGCACCCGCAGACGTACCAGGTGGGGCAAAATTCGATGTCGTCGGACATCAGACCGTCGATGCCGGTATCCTTGGCGAGGTTCAGGATGTAGTCGAAGTA
>VSJD01000260.1 GCA_008636095.1 Kiritimatiellota bacterium
GATCTTGCGGAACTTGGGGTTGTTGCAGCAGAGCATGATGATTTTGTAGGCTTCGAAGTACGCCGGATTGCCGTCGCGGAAGTCGATGACGGCGCACTCGGTGAGGGGGACGCCGTCCAGCGATCCTGCGAGGCTTTTCGGCGGGACGAAGGTGGCGCTGTGGTGCTCGATCACGCGGAGGCTGTTCTCGTGGCAAGCGGCGACGATGTTCGCGAGGCTTTCCTTGATCTTCGGCCACCGATCGACAAAATCGAAGCGGAAGTGGAAGCCGGAATTGATCACCGTGTTGGCGCCGAGGGACTTCAGGTACTTGGCGCGCGCGCGGGCTTCATTGAGGGTAAAGAACTTCTCGTGCCGCCAGGAGATGAAGCGCGCGGTGGAGATCCATTCATATTTCATTGTACAATTTCTCCTATCTGCTCAGACAGGCATCACATAATACCTAATAAATTTAATATAATTTTCCCCTCCCAAAAACGCAAGTAATTATTTAGCAATATTTTATGCCGGACTCGGGTGGCGGAATGTCTAACCTTGCATGCAAACTACGACAGGAGTCATGGCTTGCCACACGCCACGAGTGGTCATTTAAAGACGGGGATTACACGTCGATGTATCTTAATTCGTTTTGTATGAACAACGGCAAAAGCATCCGGTCTTCCACCCCTCCATAACGATGGATTCCTGCTCCTCAAAGCCGCGGGACAGGTACGCAGATCGAACCGCATCGTATTGCTCCTCCAGGATCCCGGAAAGCACCAGGCCGCTCCCGGGCGCACGGCGGACGGCGGCGGCGATACGGTCCGCACATTGAATAAGGATCCCCGCCAGTAGATTGGCCAGAACGAGGTCGTAGGCCGTGTCGGCTTTAAATTCAGCCGATGTAGCAATCGCTACGGTGGCAATTGCCACATTGGCAATTGCCACATCGGCCTGAATACATTCAATTCGATCGGCCACCTCATTGCAGGCCGCGTTAGCCCGCGCTACGCGCACGGCGGCCGGGTCGTTATCCATCGCCGTCACGCGGGGAAACCCCAGCTTGGCGGCGGCAATTGCCAGAATGCCCGTACCGCAACCCATATCCAGTACGGACGCCTGCGGCTGGCGGCGTTGCCAGTTATCCAGGAATTGCAGACAGGCACGCGTCGTACCATGCAGACCCGTGCCGAAACTCAGTCCCGGGTCAATTTCTACAATACAATCTTCCGGCCGGGCCGCAACCGATTCCCAGGATGGCTTGACCACAATCCGTTCCGACACACGCTGAGTATGAAAAAATCGCTTCCAACTTTCCGCCCAATCCTGCCGGGCCACCGGCTTGATGGTTGCCGCTCCGAAATGTGCCTGGGGCGCCAGCGCCTGGAGCGCGCGCCAGCGGGATTTGGCTTCGGCATGGGTCGCGCAGAAAATTTCCAGGGTCGCCACCCCGGCAACGGTGGTCGCCCCAGCGACGGTGGCCGTCCCGGCGCCATCCGGCAAATGGACGCCCAGGTTCCAATCAGCCAGGGCTTCACCAAGGATGAGCGCGTTCGTTTCATCCGTCTCAATGATGAGGGAATAACTATCAAAGGGCTCGTCCATATGTCATTATTTCTTCATTTGTCAAACTTGGCCGACATCTTAAGCATTCCACGACAATTCGGATGTTTAAGAACTCGCTGAATCACTTAATCGCTCAATTTCTTTTGGCGTTTACGGCCGCACCGGCATTGTGCTATAAATGCCGTCACGATGCACTCCCGAACATACCATTCAAAACTAAAGATCATTCCGACGGACCAATGGCAGGCATGGCGCAAGAATATTGCGGATGCTGGTGGGACACTGGCCGTTGTCACGGGCTCCTTCGCGATATGGCACCCCGGCAACCTGGCCGCCATTCAGGAAGCCGCACGTCATGCCAGCCATGTCTGCGTCATTATAACCCCGGCAATTCCCACGGCGCCGGGTACCGACCCGGACATGGCCATACCCAGCGCAGCCTTGCGTGCCGAAATGGCCACTTATCTGCGCGTCGTTTCATTAGCCACAGCGTGTCCGCCCGGAAAGGCCAAGGAAGTTTTTGCCAGGTTGCGCCCCTATACACTCGTGGAATGCACTGCGCAAAAAATCCCCGGCACAGTCGCCACAGTGGCACGCAATCTGGCCGGCCGTGTCGTGGACCTGTCGCCGATCGCCGGTTGTTTTACGGCCGACATTCAGAAGGCCATCCAGTACGGTCGAACACCTGTATCAGTTCCGGATGCCGTCATGGCCCCCCAGCCTACCCGTCATGACCTGGATCGGTTTCTGGATACCAGTCCCGGCAGACCACTGGTAACGGTCAACGGATGTTTTGACGTACTGCACCTCGGACACGTGCAATTGCTGGCCCAGGCAAGTAACCTGGGCGCACGTCTGCTGGTGCTGGTCAATGATGACGATTCCGTACGGACCTACAAAGGTGCCGGGCGTCCGATATTCCCCATCCGGTTCCGACTGCACGCGCTTAACGCGCTCGACGCCGTTGCCATGGCGTATCCTTTTGCGGGCGATAATCCCCTGCCCTTACTGGCCACGATCCGACCCGATATCCATGTCAAGGGCGGGTCCTTTGAAGAAACACGCGTTCGCGAGGAAAAACACCTGGTGGAAAGCTGGGGCGGCCGTCTTGAGATCATTCCCCTGGTGGAGGGCTTCAGCACATCGAACGTCGTAAGCCGGATGGCGGGCAGATAGTTTGCCAGAGGTCAGAAGTCAGAGGTCAGAGATCAGCCAGAAAAAATCTACATCAGCCTTGACTCTTTGATATTTTCCCGTCCGACCGTTTTATCTGTCGTCTGTCGTCTGTCGTCTGTCGTCTGTCGTCTGTCGTCTGTCGTCTGTCGTCTGTCGTCTGTCGTCCGTCGTCTGTCCTCCGTCGTCTTCTTCATTCCTATCCGGGCTGTCGTCCGTCATCTGCCGTCTGTCGTCTGATTTCAGCCCCCCTCATAAACAATGGCTGAAAATACAGGATAACGGGTCAGTTTGGTTCGTCCCTTCAGTCCGGCCAATTCGATCAGGAACGCAATCTCCACGATTGTGCCGCCCAGTCGTTCGATTAACCGGGCGCTTGCCGCCGCCGTTCCACCCGTGGCCAGGAGATCGTCCACGATGAGGATCTTGTCACCTTTCTTCACGGCATCCACGTGCACGCTGATAGTGGCCGAGCCGTATTCCAGGTCATAGGATTCGTCCAAGGTTGTGAATGGCAGTTTGCCTTTTTTACGGATGGGAATGAACCCGACGCCCAATTTTTGGGCCACGGCCGCCCCGAAAATGAACCCGCGCGCATCAATGGCTGCCACGGCTTTGGGTTTCTGCTTTACATGCCGCTCACAGAGGACGGCGTTTGCCTGCTGGAACAACTTGGCATCCGCCAGAATCGGGGTAATATCGTAAAACAATATCCCCGGTTTGGGAAAATCCGGCACTTCGCGAATGGCTTTCTTTAGCGCGTCACAATTCATGGCCTGTCCTCCTGATGGGTTATTGGTTGTGGTTTCGATATTATTCTACACATCACCGCCCAAAGGAACAATCATTTTGATCGTTTCGTACGCGGCCAGCAGGCCGAACATGCCCGTGGCATAGGAAAGACTGCCGATCGGTTTCCGCGGCCGCCCTTTCACAAATGTTTCCGGTTCATCGGGAACCGGCGAATTCGTGTTGCGGGGCGATTCGATGGAATAGATACAGCGCACGCCGCGCGCAATACCGGCAGCTTTAAGTTTCTTGCGCACAAATTTGGCCAGGGGACATACATCCGTCTCGGCAATATCGCCGACACGAATCAGGAAGGGATCCAGGCGGGTGGCCGCGCCCATACTGGCGACCACCTTCAAACCGGCGCGCACGGCCGTCGCAATCAGCATCACCTTTGGCGCAACGCTGTCAATGGCATCCACGACCACATCGAGCGGTTGCGCCAGCAGGGCCGGCGCTGTGGAACCATCCACGAACGCCTGGTGTGCCTCCACCGTGCAGGCCGGATTGATATCCAGCACCCGCGCGCGGGCCACCTCGGCTTTGGGGCGGTTCAGCGTGGATTCCAACGCATAGAGCTGGCGATTGAAGTTGCTGAGGCGCACCACGTCGCAATCCACCAGCCGCAGGTAGCCGATACCCGCACGCGCCAGGGCTTCCACGGCATATGACCCCACTGCGCCCAATCCAAATACCGCCACGCGGGCATTCTTTAGTTTCTCCAGCGCCGGGCGCCCGAGCAATTGTTCAATGCGACAGAATCGGTTCATGACAGATTATCACTATGATTAACCACGGATAGGCACGGATTCCAATATCGCACTGTCATTTTGAGCGAAACGAAGGTTTTTGTCAACCGTCTTGTCTTGTATCTCGCTTGCGCGGGAAAACCATGGATTTGCGACTCATCATTTGAACCTGGTTCGGTGCGGACGTTTCTCAGGCTCCGAAAATCAGGAGTGGTGACTTCAGGTGGTTTAGCACTTTAAGGCATAGAACCAGGTGGGTGACTGAGCGGAATAACATAAATCCGCCTATATAACTGAGGCGGATAAACATTTCTGACTCAACAGAACACAAAGACCGGCGCGGAACAGACCAAGATTGCTCGCAGGCGGCGGTGGGACGTTCTCCACCAATGGGCGGCCCTAATTGCTTCTGATGTTGCCGCGAATAATTCAGGGGTTAATATCCTTGCACGTGATTCATTATTTCTTCAGCACTTAACTGGCGATTATAGATCCTGACCTCGTCAATCATCCCCTTAAATAGCTTGCTTCCGGTATTGACCTGGCCGATATATAATTTTGGCGCCGACCATTGCAGTGGTCCGGATGAACTCGTGGTATCCGTTAATACCAGAACCCCGTCCTGGTAGCACTTCATCGTATTGACCCCGTCATAGGTAAACGCGACATGATGCCACCCATCCCAGGTGAGCGCCGTTGAACATTCACAATAGTGCCAGCCTTCATTGACGGTGTTAATATGAATCCATATTTTATTATACCATATAGGAAAACCGTAAGCCCCTTCTGCCCCGGCAACTTCATTATAGCCCGTGAAATTCGCCGTCGGGGAATAGACCCAGGCTTCCATGGTAATCGCCGAAACCTTGAAGCTGTTATTACTGCCGCAATCGATATAATTACTTCCGTTAAAACTCAGTGCACTGTTGATCTGACCATCCACCCATTGCGGATTTCCCTGCAGGGTCCCAGTATTTCCTCGCCATGAAGAATCGTAGGCTGTCGTGCCTGCGCCTTCATCAAGCTTCCAGTAACCTACCTCACTACTAACATCATTAAGTTCAACCTTATCCACATAAAATGTGGCCGCCACCGGCATGCCCCATTGCAAAATATGGATATTCACATATTCATTGTCGGAGATCAAGCGCGAGACACTGATCTTCTGCCAGGAATCATTAAGCGTTGTGGTTGTAGTGGCATACGTCCAGCCGCCTTTTGATCCATAGAGACAAATCCTGACATTGCCGGTCCCTTTCACGTAGGCGCTGGCCGTATACGTTTTGCCGGTCTCCACGAAGTATTGTACCGTGCTGTTGACGCCCTCAAACGAATTACTCCCGAGTGTTGTCACCTGCAAGGATCGCTCTCCGTCCATGGAGTCCAGGGATATTCCCAGAGTTTCCCTGGGAGGTGGAAGATCGCTCCGCGCCGGCCCCCAGCCAGTGGTTACGCCCGTTTCATAACTGCCGTTATAAACCATCCGATAGTCCGGCGTTTTAACAAGCTCAACCCTGTCCACATAAAAGGTTCCTGACTGCGGTGTATCCCATCTTAAGATATGGATATCCACATATTCATTGTTGGGGATCACGCGTGTAACGCTGATCTTCTGCCAGTACGAATTGTTTAATGTGACGGTTTTATTGCCATACGTCCAGCCGCCTGCGCCATAGAGACAAATCCTGACAGTGCCGGTTCCCTTAACATAGGCGCTGGCCGTATACGTTTTGCCGGTCTCCACGAAGTATTTTACCGTGCTGTATATTCCCTCAAACGAATTCGTCCCGGGTGTTGTCACTTGTGCTGACCGGTCTTCATCCATGGACAATAAATATGTTCCCAGCGTTTCTCCGCCCCGCGCCGCTCCCCACCCCGTGGTCACCCCAAGCTCATAACTGCCGTTATAAACCATCCGATAGTCCGGCGTTTCCATGAGCTCGATTCTATCCACATAAAATGTGACGGCCTGCGGCGTATCCCAAGTTATTACATATAGATATAAAAATTCGTCATCCGTTACCTCCCTTGTGACACTGATCTTCTGCCAGACCGAATTGTTCAGCGTGACGGTTTTATCGGCATACGTCCAACCGTTTTTGGATCCATAGATACAAATCCTGACATTGCCAGCTCTTTTAACATAGGCGCTGGCCGTATACGTTTTGCCTTTCTCCACGGCGTAGTAATATGTACTGTAAACACCTTCGCAAGAATGTATTCCCGGTGTCGTCACTTGCAATGACTTAGTGCCATCCATGGACGACGCATATATCCCTATAGTTTCGGCGCCATACACCGTTCCCCAGCCCGTGGTCACTCCGGACTCCAAACTGCTGTTCTTAATCAGGTTGATCCGCTGCCAGCCGATGCTTAACTGCAGGTAGCCGGCGGTCCAGCAGGGCGAGCGTTCTTTCAATGCGTAATTGCCGTTGGAAACATATAATGGATTGGTGGATACGCAGCCGGTGCCGGCGCTTGTTCCGCTGTAATTCTGATTACTGCAAAATACATTATTGTAGGTGGAAACGCAGGTGGCGCTGTTGGTGCAGGTAATTCCATTGTAAGCCGTTATTATGCTGTGCGTAATATCCAATTTCGAACTGTCTTTCACTGAAATCGCCTGCTGGGCTTTGCCAATGGTTATGTTCTCATTTGTTGCCAGAGAATTCCCCGTCATTTCTATGCCAATATTTTGGACATCAAAGATACAATTCTTAATTCGCACGTTCTTTGCGGAATCAAGTTTGACCCCGCTCGTACCCGTGAACATAATATTCTTTAAGAGCGCATTGCTCATGGAATTAAGCGATACCAGGCCGGTTATCTTCACAATGTCCGCGGAAGTCCCGATCAGCTCATTCCCGTCTCTCAAGACCAGGTTTTCATTATAAATGCCTTTATTCAAACGAAACACCTTTACCACTCCCGGCTCGGCTATGTCGATTGCATCCTGAATGCTCCGGAAGGGAGCATCTAGCGTACCGGCTTCGTAATTAGTGGAAGAGCTGTTTGGATCCACATAAATATCAGTCAAATGATAACAATAATATTCCAGATAGATCCAGTTGGAGGATAAATCGTGCACATCAATGGCCCGGGCCCGGAATTTAATTAAATAAGGCGCCCCGCCCAAATCATAATATGATTCCAGATAATTCGCGCTGGAACTATCCAGCGGGTACCAGGCGCCCTCGTTATTTATTGAATATTCCAATTCCGTACTCTTCACGCCGTCTTCATCGGCAGAATTAATTGTTATTTTTATCTGGCCGTTTGTGCCTTCCTGCAGAGCGCCGGAACACTCCGGCAGGTCGTTGAATGCCGTCCAGCCTTTAACGCTGGCCGTATCCTGAATATAAACATAAATCCTTTGCCCGTTGGCAACGGTATTGGTCGGATGCACCACTCTTACCAGGATGTTATCACTGCTTGTTAAGGGATTCTCGTTTGTGTCGGACAATGCCGGCACGACGATATAGTTCGATGCAATATAAGCTATCCGATCGGCTGAAACCAAGGAACTGTCTATATTGGCAGGCGTTGCCTTGACATACAGGTTGGTGTTCCAGGCCGGACCGGCGTTTTTATCCCTTTTAAAGATCTGAATGGGCGCGCTTAATGAATTCTCGGCGCACACATTTCTCAGCGTAATTGTGATTTCGCCATTATCAGGATTATAAGCAATGTTGTCTTTGTTAATCACCAGAGGCCATTGAAGACCTCCCCAGATGTCATACAGTTTGCCGCCGGGAGTATGCATCTCATCCCTGATAAACTTGTATTTACTGGTTGAGACGGTCATGTTTGATGTCGTGACTTTATTCGTGAACGTAAAGGTTGCCATCGTATCATCGTAACCGTAAGGCCCGTTAAAACAATAGGCCGCGGCCATAAGCTTCTGGCCGCCTGTCCAAGGCGTCTTATCAATCGGGAAGGAATTATATATGAACACCTTCACATATTCCGCGGATGAATTATTCTTCAAAATATACCCGCTGAAATTCTGATACGCATTAGTAAGCGGGATATACCAGAATTTTCCATCTGGGGTTGAATCGCTTAACGCTTTCCCTTTTTCCAGAATATTGCCTGCTGAATCATAGCTCTCCCAATAAATCCCCAGCACGGGGTCGTTACCTGCCAGGGTTGGAAAGCCTTTAGCCATGATTGAAAAATCCAGCCGCGTATTCCCGGGCTGGTTTCCGCAAATTTGCGATGCGATCAGGCATCCGTTTGAACTCATCAGTCCACGACTACCATTAACCCCAACGCCATTGGTGTGGGAAACAAAGGACTCCCGCCTGGCCCACGCCGAGGAAGGTATGGTTTCAAAATCTCCTTCCTGGCAGATATTAGTCCCATCTTCAATTAAAACGAAATTATCCACCCATATTTGCCCGCTTTTGGTTGTCTTTTCAATTCGTTTGTCTATATCAAAATCGGTAAAGTATCTTTCGCCGGCCGCCAAATCGCCGTCAATCCAGATGGTCGGATAAAGGCCATGCCAGTATATCGGGTAGGCTTGACTCAATGTCGTACGGTCAATGGACGATAAAAACTTTGAATAATATTTCAGGTAATTATTGCCTTTATCCAAGGCGGACCACTCGCTCATGTATTTTTGAAAAACATCATGCCCGGGATAATATTGATCAAGGCCCTTAATCGTATAGTCATAATATCTGGTATCTGAGTATTGCGCCGGCAGTTTCAAGAATTCCGGCGGAGTACCGGGCGCTTCCGATGCCCAGCCTGTCTCGGTATTGCCGATACCCCAGCCCCGGCTTTGACGTGTCTCCACCTCACCGTCCGCATTTGTATATGCAAAATAGTTCGTCTCTATCATCTGCTTAAATACAGGATAGTGACTGCCCATTCCATTATAACCGCCTATATCAAACTGATTCCGGCCTATCATAGGAATGCAGCCGCCGCCATTATGCGAAAACCAATCCACCCAGGGAATATCTCGCAAGGCTTTCATCATCGTCCCGTCCGTCCCGCTGGTCAGGCTGTATGTAAAGGAGTGCATTAAAATAATCTTGGGGTAATTCTCATTTTTCCATTCATATAGTTTCCGGTAGGTATTTTCGATGGTTTCCCGCATCCTTTTTTCCTTTTCCGCAAGACTCAGGCCGGCAAATTCATGGTAGTCGTGCAAGGGGAAAAATTGACTTAAGGTATAGGCGGGATTATTTATATATGACGACTCCAGCCAGTAGTCTTCCTGGCCGACCATGAATATATATATGCCCTGTTTATATTTGGTTTGAATTAATGGTTTCATGAATTTTTCCAGCCAGAAATCGCAATATTCCTGGATGGTATCCAGTTCGGACGCCAAGTTGGTAACCATGATGCCCGAATCATCATACATAAATGAATCATAGGGCGCCATTTTGCACCACTGGGCCCTGGCCGGATTTGTTGTTATTGTAGGCGGCACGTAAACCGGGGGAGTAATGCCGGGAGCATAGGGATAATAGGGATCAGGATCATCGATCCGAACGCCAGGATTATAATTAGTCGTGGCCGGTCCTCCGGACAATGTCCATCCTCTAATATGAGGCGTTGGCAAAGCTCCTGCCTGGACCTGCATATGGTTCTTATAACACTTGATTACAATATTGGAATATGCATCGCAATTGTATGTGTTTGTAATACTCATACGATACAGATATTCATCACTCATATATAATTGAAACGAGTTGACTCCCATGCCCTTCAGGGCATTTATATAG
>VSJD01000258.1 GCA_008636095.1 Kiritimatiellota bacterium
CGCGGATCATCATTAAAAGGATACATCGTGGTTACCATGGCCGCCCCATTATTCCCAAGAAGTCCGCCCAACACGGTCAGCCCGATCATCATTTTTACGATATTCTGCATTTTATTTGTTCCTCCCGGTTAAATATTCTTTTTTATTTAATGCAAAGCAAACGCATTCCTTTTCTGACTATATAATACCTCGACCTGGTCAATACGTATATCGCAATTTTGAACATTCATATCGCAATTTTGAAAACACAAAAAAACGCCGGCCGCGCCAGAATTTAATGCCGAAGGAGGACAATACGCTGGGCATCAAGGCGAATAACTACAGAGAGTTGAATCAGGAAGGAGTACAGAAATAATCTCTAACCCACAGAACATGTTGAACGCAGAGTGTGAAGGGTAAATACGGACTAACCTGTACTGACCGCCTTTTGAATGACATGCCGATACGATTCCGGCTTTACCCCGGTCAATATCTTAAATATCCGATGAAACAGCCGATAATCTTCAAAGCCCACCTGCGCGGCAATCGCGATCAGTTTCATTTCCGGCTTGGTCTCCAGCAATAACCGCGCCTCCATTACCCGCCGCTGTAAGATATAACGCTTCAATGATAAACCGATGGATTTCTTGAATACCAGATCAAGGTATTGCCCTGTATAACCGAAGGTCTTGCTGATATTCAAAACACTTGTTTTTTCAGTAAAATGCTGGCTTATATATTCCCGCAACCGTTCCGCTAACGGATTCGCGCGTTTTTTATTCGGTTGACTGACTATGCTCCTGACCAGGCAACAAATTTCCTGGAATTTTACCCTGATCATGTCCTCATAACCGAAGCCCTGTTTTTTTACTTCGTCGCTGATTTGTCCGCATATCAGGTCAAACCGCGCCGCTTCCTCTTCGCTCAGCAGAACCTGATGCGGCCAGGACCCGACATCCAGGTCCATTCCCAGCCAGCCCAGCGGAAATATAAAACACCCGCATTCCGCCTTTTCTTTCCGCGGCACGCTCATCATCGCATGGATATCATTAGGCTTGGCGATCAACAGGAGTCGCTTCTGAAAAGGATATATTTTACCCGCCAAGTAATAAGCGCCCCGGCCTTGCCGGACATACATTAGCTCAAGATCTTTATGAAAAGCGAGCGGATAGGGCTTGGAAAAAAAATAACAGCCATATCCAAACTGCACCTGTGATTTCCCTGTAAAAATCTTTTCATAGAACGTTCCCTTAAAAAATTGCAAATAGTATTTTCCTATACGCGCAATATCCGGCGATCGCAAATCATGTTCATATGCTTTCTTTTTGTTCATCGATTTAAACCAGGCGTTTATCTGTTATGCATCCCCGGGTCAATGCACTAAAGAAATCGCTTTTCTGATGGCATGGACCCCGCCCGTAGAAACCGGCCTGAAGAAACACTTTTATGGGTAAGGTATACCGAAATCGGGCTGGCATGTCAAGATCGGTTACGAACAGATCGGGGATGAACACTTAATGTGTAGACCTGATTCCTTAATCTTTGATCCACTCCGGCTCCAAAAATTAGAAGTGGTGACTTCGGGTGGCTTAGCGCTTGAAGACATAGAACCAGATGGGCGCCTGCGCGGAATAACATAAATCCGCCTATATAACTGAGGCGGATAAACATTTCTGACTCAACAGAACACAAAGACCGGCGCGGAACAGACCAAGATTGCTCGCAGGCGGCGGCAGGACGCCTCCTCTAATGAGGGGGACCTAACCTGCATTATTCAGTGGGTTTCACGAAAGTGTAACAATATGATTTTCAACATCAGTGTCCGGTTATAAGTCAAACAACATCAATTGGTTGTGATTGTCGCCATCTTGAAATTGGGGCATAGTTTGCGTAAGCAGTTCTTGTAGAGCGACTTTCTCGAATGCATTGACACTCAATATTTGGAGGATTTTGTGGAGACTTCCCGGCAAATTGAGTTGCTTTTTCAGAATGGCCACCAGCACGTAGAGGCAGATGGCGATCCAGACTTGGGTCTTGACCGCATTGGCCAAGGTGCCGAAGAAACTTTTGATCCTCAGATGTTGCTTGATCCACTTGAAAAACAATTCCACCTGCCACCGGCTTTTGTACAGCAAGGCGATGGTAAGAACGGACAAAGCGAAGTTGTTCGTCAGATAGACAAAGAAACGATCGGTTTCGGCATCGAAAAAACGAACCCAGTTCGATGGGTACTTCGTCCAAGCATTCACGTCGTGAAGCTTTCCGTCGCTGATGTAAACAAAGGTCGGAATGGGCCCGCGAAGATCCAGCAACGTATGCAGTTTGATCGCCGCCTTGGTGCGTCGAAAACGCGCACACGGGAAAACACTGAGACAAAGATCGATCGTCGTGGAATCCAAGGCGTAGACGGCCTGCTTCAATTCGGCGGCGAAGCTCTCGCCGGCATACAGATCGGTCGCCTCCCGAATCAACACTTGCGCAAAATCCGCAAAGATCGTCCATGGCCGCTTCTCGTTTGCATCCGCCAACGTGCTGCGAGCCATCGGCCCCCGAATACCGGCATGGTACAGGCGATGCCCCAAGGTCCTCATGCAGGTATCGATATCGCGCAAGCTTTCCCGATAGGTCAGTTGCGCAAACACCATGACCAGAAACTGCTCGTAGCAGGTCAGCGTTCGCACTCGCCGGTTCCCGTTATAGCGTCGCACGCACTTCTCGAATTGGTACTTCGGAAGCCAGTCCATCAACTGCGCAAACACCGTCCGTCCTTCGTTCATAATTTTCCCCTCCTTGTTTATTAGAGGAGAAAAGCCGAAAATATGGCACTTTGGAATTGAAATCGAAAAAAGTCATAACGACCATTTCATATAGATATGACAGGCATCAAATGCATGGCGCCTGTTTCTTAACCGGACAGTAGTGTTCCTATGGCTTGACTAAGCAATTCGGTTTTGACCAAATAACGCGCGCCGACCAAACAGTCCCATCCGCTCCCTTCGGATGCGGTTGGTCGCCGACCATGAACTCAGCGTCTGTAACCCACGACTCTTCCGGTGTGATCGTCGCTGCACCAAAGTTCCCTAGCATCACTCCACGCTCAGGGATCAGCACTTGCTCGGTGGCGCGAAGTACCTGCAATCGTTTGGGATCGACCTGTGCCAGGAAAAGCGGGGCGCGATTAAGTGGAATGTGGTCGTTGTTTGCACCCCGCCGCGTGTAAGCCAGAAATATTCCGTTGCTATGAGTCAGCCAATGTTGCTGGGTGTTGTAGCTGCCCAGGTCCAGGCCGTCGTCGAAAGTCCACGGCTTAATGGGCGCGAAATGAAGACCATCTTCACTTGTCGTCACGTAGCCCCGGTCGTCGTTCCGAAGTGTGAGATAGTACCTGCCGCGGAATAAGGCCAGGGACGGTTCGCACAAGCCGCGGCCGCCCTGTAAGGTCAGCTCGTCTCCATGTCGAAGATAAGAGAACTTTGTGCCGTCGAAGGAACATTCTAACACCGTCACTGAATAGTCGCTACCGGTCGGGCCACGGAAGTAGATCGGCAGCAATATTGTTCCATCCGGTTTGACCAGCCATTGCACGCACCCGGGAGTAACAAGAAAGAACTTGGTGTCCGTGTCCGGCATGGCCAGCATGTTCCACGGTGTCCAGCGGCTCGTCTTCGGGTCGAAGATTGCATAAGCGCAATCGTGCGAACGAGGCTTGTCCGTCAGTATTGCTCCGGCCTTGTTATAGCGGATCTTAGTCCCCATGGCGATCAGCTTGCGCGCCGGCGCGTGCCAGCCGGGCGTGACATCGCAAACGCTGATCGTTGTGCCATCCGGCTCCTGTCGCCAGGCAAGTTCCGGGATCTCGACCGGTCCGGTCCAAGTCTTGCCAAGATCATCAGATCGCATGTAGTACAGTCCTGAGTAATAATCGCTGATCACGAGATGCTTCTGAATCGTCATGATGATCGTTGGACATCCGTTCTTTCCAAACCCCGGTAGGGCAACGACTCGCGGATGGAACCAGCAGAATTGTTTGCTGAGTTCACGATGGACAACTTCGGGCTGTACACAAAATGGTAACAGACTCAAGCTGGCGAGCGAGCTATCCACAGTTCCAACGTTCGAACCATGGGAAGGTAGGCATCCAAAAACGAACAAGCCGATGGCTACCACAGCCAGAATTGGCAAACCGCATTTTTGCAGGTGTTTGAATAATCTCGTTTGTATTTTAATATCCTTGCACGTGATTTATTATTTCTTCAGCACTTAACGGGCGATTATAGATCCTGACCTCGTCAATCATCCCCTTAAACAAATTGATTCCGGTACTGACCTGGCCGATATATAATTTTTGCGCCCACTGCCATTGCAGTGGCCCGGATGAACTCGTGGTATCCGTTAATACCAGAATCCCGTCCTGGTAGCACTTCACGGTATTGACCCCGTCATAGGTAAACGCGACATGATGCCACCCATCCCAGGTGAGCGCCGTTGAACATTCACACCAGTGCCAGCCTTGATTGACGGTGTTAAGATGGATCCATATTTTATTATACCATATAGGCAAGCCATAAGCCCCTACTGCCCCGGCAATTTCATTGTAGCCCGTGAAATTCGTCGTCGGTGAATAAACCCAGGCTTCCATGGTAATTGCCGACACCTTGAAACTGGTATTGCTGCCACAATCGACATAAGAATTACTTCCGTTAAAACTCAGCGCGCCGTTGACCTGGCCGTCCACCCATTGCGGATTTCCCTGCAGGGTTCCATGATTTCCCCTCCAAGATGAATCGTAGGCTGTCGTGCCTGCGCCTTCATCAAGCTTCCAGTAACCTACCTCACTACTAACATCGTTAAGTTCAACCCTGTCCACATAAAAGGTTCCTGACTGCGGCGTATCCCATCGCAAGACATGGATATCCACATACTCGTTGGCGGACATCACGCGCGAGACGCTGATCTTCTGCCACGAATCATTAAGCGTTGTGGTTGTACTGGCATACGTCCAACCGCTTTGTGATCCATAGAGACAAATCCTGACAGTGCCGGTCCCTTTAACATAGGCGCTGGCCGTATACGTTGCGCCGGTTTCCACGAAGTATTTAACCGTGCTGTTTACGCCCTCAAACGAATTATTCCCGAGTGTTGTCACCTGTAAGGATCGGTCTCCGTCCATGGAGTCCTGGGATATTCCCAGAGTTTCCCAGGGGGGCGGAACATCATTCCGCGCCGGCTCCCAGCCCGTGGTTATGCCCGTTTCAAAACTGCCGTTATAAACCATCGCGTAATCCGGTGTTTCCACGAGTTCAACCCTGTCCACATAAAAGGTTCCTGACTGCGGCGTATCCCATCGCAAGACATGGATATCCACATACTCGTTGGCAGACATCACGCGCGAGACGCTGATCTTCTGCCAGTACGAGTTGTTCAGCGTGACGGTTTTATTGGCATACGTCCAACCGCTTTGTGATCCATAGAGACAAATCCTGACAGTGCCGGTCCCTTTAACATAGGCGCTGGCCGTATACGTTGTGCCGGTCTCCACAAAGTATTTAACCGTGCTTTTTATGCCCTCAAACGAATTAGTCCCGGATGTCGTCACTTGTAAGGATCGGTCTCCGTCCATGGAGTCCAGGGATATTCCCAGAGTTTCCCAGGGGGGTGGAAAACCGCTCCGCGCCGGCTCCCAGCCCGTGGTTACGCCCGTTTCAAAACTGCCGTTATAAACCATCGTGTAATCCGGTGTTTCCACGAGTTCAGCCCTGTCCACATAAAAGGTTCCTGACTGCGGCGTATCCCATCGCAAGACATGGATATCCACATACTCGTTGGCGGACATCACGCGTGTAACGCTGATCTTCTGCCAGTACGAGTTGTTCAGCGTGACGGTTTTATTGGCATACGTCCAGCCGCCTTTTGATCCATAGAGACAAATCCTGACAGTGCCCGTTCCTTTAACATAGGCGCTGGCCGTATATGTTCTGCCGGTCTCCATAAAATATTTTACCGTGCTGTATATGCCCTCAAACGAATTTGTCCCCGGCGTTGTCACTTGTGCTGACCGATCTTCATCTATGGACGCCGATGATGTCCCCAGAGTTTCTCCACCCCGTGCCGCCCCCCAGCCCGCGGCCACCCCAAGCTCATAACCGCCGTTATAAACCATCGTGTAATCCGGTGTTTCCACGAGTTCAACCCTGTCCACATAAAACGTGACGGCCTGCGGCGTATCCCATGTTATTACATATAGATATAAAACTTCATCATCCGCTACTTCCCTTGTGACGCTGATCTTCTGCCAGTACGAGTTATTCAGCGTTACGGTTTTATTGGCATACGTCCAACCGCCTTTTGATCCCCAGAGACAAATCCTGATATTGCCCGCATTCTTAACATAGGCGCTGGCTGTATAAGTTTTGCCTTTTTCCACGGCGTAATAGATCGTGCTGTAAACTCCTTCAAATAAGTTATTCCCCGGTGTCGTCACTCGTAATGACTTGGCGCCATCCATGGACGACGCATATATCCCAATGGTTCCGCCACCAGTGACCGGCCCCCAGCCCGTGGTTACGCCCGTTTCAAAACTGCTGTTCTTAAGCAGGTTGACGCGCTGCCAACCGATGCTTAACTGCAGGTAACCGGCGGTCCAGCAAGGCGAGCGTTCTTTCAATGCGTAATGACTGTTGGAAATATATAACGGGTTGGTGGAGATGCATCCGGTACCGGCGCTTGTTCCGCTGTAATTCTGATTACTGCAAAATACATTATTGTAGGTGGAAACGCAGGTGGCGCTACCTGTGCAGACAATTCCATTGGAAGAGGTTATTATGCTGTGCGTAATATCTAATTTTGAACTGTCTTTCACCGAAATCGCCTGCTGGGCTTTGCCAATGGTTATGTTCTCGTTTGTTGCCACGGAATTCCCTGTCATTTCCAGGCCGATATTTTGAACATCAAAGATACAATTCTTAATTCGCACATTCTTCGCCGAATCAAGTTTAACCCCGTTCGCACCGGTGAACATAATATTTTTCAAGAGCACATTAGTTATGGAATTCAGCGATACCAAGCCGGTTATCTTCACAATGTCCGCGTAAGTCCCTCTCAGCTCAATCCCGTCTTTCAAGACCAGGTTTTCATAATAAATTCCTTTATTCAGACGCAACACCTTTACTACTCCCGGCTCGGCTATATCTATTGCATCCTGGATGCTCTTGAAGGGGACATCGGCCATGCCCGTTTCATTGGCGCCGGAACTGTTGGGGTCCACATATATTTCATCCAAATGACGAGCATAATAATTCAGATAGATCCAATTGGATGATAAATCATGCACATCAATAGCCCGGGCCCGGAATTTAATTAGATAAGGCGCCCCGCCTAAATCATAATATGCTTCCAGATAATTCGTGCTGGCACTGTCCAGCGGCGACCAGACGCCCTCGTTATTTATTGAATATTCCAATTCCGTGCTTTTAACACCGTCTTCGTCGGCAGAATTAATTATTATTTTTATCTGGCCGGGAGTGCCTTCCTGCAGGGCGCCGGTACACTCCGGCAGGTCGTTAAATGCCGTCCAGCCTTTAACGCTGGCCGTATCCTGAATATAAACATAAATCCTTTGCCCGTTGGCGACGGTTTTGGTAGGAGCGACTGTTAATGCCAGGCTGTTATCGCTGCTAATTAAGGGATTATCGGTTGATGCCGATGGCCCCGGAACTGAGTAACTGTTCAAGGCAACATAAGCGATTCTATCGCCTGAAATTAAAGAATTGTCTATATTGGCAGGTATTGCCTTGATATACAAGTTGGTGTTCCAGGCCGGGCCGGCGCCTTTATCCCTTTTAAAGATTTGAATGGGCGCGCTTAATGAATTCTCGGCGCACATATTTCTCAGCGTAATTGTAATTTGGCCATTATCGGGATTATAAGCAATGTTGTCCTTATTAATTACCAGGGGCCATTGCGGGCCGCCGCCCCAGATGTCATACAGTTTGCCGCCGGGAGTATGCATCTCATCCCTCATAAACATATATTTACTGGTTGAGGCCGTTTCATTTAATTTTGTGACTTTATTTGTGAATATAAACGTTGCCGTCGTCCCATCGTAACCGTAAGGCCCGTTAAAACAATGGGCGACCGCCGCAAATGCGCGGCCATATGGCAAGGCGCCGAGCGGGAATGTATTATATATGAATACCTTCACATATTCCGCGGACGAATTTGTCTTTAAAATATAGCCGCTATAAGTCTGAAACGCGTTCGTGAGCGGGACGAACCAGAAATTTCCATCCGGAGTGTTCGTCAAATTGTTTAGTGCTTTCCCCTTCTCCAGGATATTTCCCGACGAATCATAGCTTTCCCAGTAAATCCCCAACATGGGATTATGGGTTAAAGTCCGGCTTCCTTTAGCCATTATTGAGAAATCCATCCGCGTATTCCCGGGCTGGGTCCCGCAAATTTGCGATGCAATCAGGCATCCATTGGAACTCATCAATCCGCGGCTGTTGTCAACCCCGATGCCATTGGCATGGGAAACAAACGTTTCCCGCCTGGCCCACACCGCGGAAGGCATGGTTTCAAAATCACCTTCCTGGCAGATATTGGTCCCATCTGCAGTCAAAACAAAATTATCCACCCATATCTGCCCGCTTTTGGCCTCTTTTTCAATTATATTGTCAATGTTGTGATCAGTAAAATATCTTTCGCCGGCCTGCAAATTACCGTCTAAAAAAATTGAAGGATAAAGCGCCAAGTAATAATTCACGGAACTGTAATTTATTATGTCTGGGCGGGGATACATTACGTATTGCCCCATATATTTTATATAATTATTACCCCGGTCCAACGCGGACCATTCGCTCATGAATTTCTGGAAAACATAATGTTCAGGATAATAACCCGGTGAGGTTTGAAGCGTGTGACCATAATATCTGGTATCGGAATATTGTTCCGGCAGTTTCAGGAATTCTTCCGGTGTGCCGGGCGCTTCCGATGCCACGCCTGTTTCGGTATTGGCAATGCCCCAACCCCGGCTCTGGCGTCTTTCGGTAATGCCGTCGGCATTTACATAATCAAACTCATTGGTTTCGATCATTTTTTTGAAAGTCGGATATTGACTGCCGATTAGCGCCGGACCGCCAGACCAGTAATACTTGCCGTCTATCCCGTTTGCATCATGGCCCACCATCGGCAGTGGGCCGCCGCCGTTATGGCCAAACCAATCCACCCAGGGAAACTCCTGCAGGGATGTCAACATGTCATTAGTTGGGAAGTTCGGGGTAGTATATGCCAGGGAATGGACCAAAATAATCTTGGGATAATTCTCGTTTTTCCACTCATATAGTTTCCGGTAGGCCTGTTCAACAGTTTCGCGTGTTCTTTGTTCCTTTTCCGCAAGACTCATGCCCGCAAATTCATGATAATCATGCAAAGGGAACAACCTGTCTAAAGCATATTGCGGATTCCCGCTGTATCCCGGCACCCGCCAGTAGTCTTCCTGGCCGACCATGAATATATATATGCCTTGTTTTTCGTATCGCGATTTAATCAATGGTTTCATGAATTTTTCCAGCCAGAAATCGCAATACTCCTGAATGGTGTCCAGTTCCGGCGCCAAATTGGTTGCCACGATGCCCGCCGCATCATACATCAATGAATCATAGGGCATCATGGCACACCATTGCGGAACGGCCGGCGTAATATTTGTTGAAGGCGGCACGTAAACCGGGGGGGTCACGCCGGGCGGATAGGGATAATAAGGGTCAGGATCGTCAACGCGAACGCCGGGATTATAATTGGTTTTGGCCGGTCCACCGGACAATGTCCAGCCTCTAAGATGAGGCGTCGGCAAAGCTCCGGCCTGGACCTGCATATGGTTCTTATAACAACTGATTACGGAATTGGAATACATATCGCAACTGTATGTGTCGGCCATACTCATATGGTTCGGATATTCCCAACTCATATATATCTGGAACGAGTTGACCCCTAACTCTTTCAGAGAATTTACATAGGCCGTGCCAAC
>VSJD01000026.1 GCA_008636095.1 Kiritimatiellota bacterium
ATCGCCGCCTGAATGCATAAGCGATACCATGGCAACCCCGCCATTGACAAGAAATCCACCCCATATGACGAATCCGGCCGTCATTTTCATTATTTTTTTCATTGCGCCTCCTTCTCTGTGATTTGAAACAAAAAAATCTTTCTTCATGAATACAATCATGGCATATCCCGCCTCGGCTTCAATTTTAAAGTGTTGTATCTTTGCATTTAAAAACAGAATCCTTGCACGGGGATGAAGCGTCGGCAAACGGCGTTGTGGCCGCTTGGGGCTTCCAGGCGAAAGGGGCGGCCAGGGCCGCGGCGGAGTAGGCCCGGCGGAGCCGCGGCTCGTTCGGAGAGCTCGCCCTACCAAAATGTATGCAAAAGTTTAAATGGAACGATGTCCCCTGACATTGAACCATGTCCTTTTTGGGGACGAGTTCTTCGACTAAGGCCGCCTTCCTACAGGCTATACCCCCCTGCTGTGTAGTTGCCTTCATTCCGCATTTTCTCATTCTGCATTTTCTTCTGCCGGTATTCGTAAGGAGTACAACCGTAATGCCTCGCAAAAAGCCGGTCGAAATGGCTTGTGTCCGCAAATCCCCAAAAAAGAGCAATGCTTTTGACTGATTCGCCGGTCTGGCGCAAACCGGAAGCGGCGGCGTCAAGACGGTAACGCAAGGCAAAATCGGCAAAAGGAAGACCCATAAGACGGCGAAACATCAGGCTGAACGCATTGCGGTTCAGACCGCATATCCCGGCCGCTTCTTCATTCGACATCAAGCCACGCTTGTCAAAAAAGCGTTGCAATACTTGATTAAGCCGCGCGGCGGATCCGACCGACGCCGCGGTTGATAATTTTGCTCCCGACCACCGGTCGGTTGCCAGCAGGATGGCTTCCATGACGAACAACCGAATCCATAGCCACATTCGGTTTTCCTGTTTTTTGAGGCAATCTTTTATTTTGACGCCAAGTTCAAGCATGGCAGGCCGGTTTTTTTCGTTCGTTTGCGGACGCCACCGCGGAGGCGCAACAAAAGGCGCCAGCCAATTGAACTGGTCCGTTTCGTCAAACCGCAGGCAGGCCAGCGCCGGCGGCCAGACAACAAGGTTGACCTCATCATAAGATGTGCGCCCTGCCGACCACCCATGTGGTTCCCACATGCCGCAAAACCATACATCTCCGGCCGATAATTTAATTTTTAAACCGGGGAAAATAAGACTCATTTCTCCGTTCAAGACCATGCCGAACTCCAGTCCGTAATGCATGTCATATCGATAACCTGTTCCGGCTTTGTGCCGGGTAAGGCCGTAGGCGAAAGGAATCTTGTCGGACAAATTATGGTAATGCGCCGTCGCCAAGGAAAGAAGATCGGAAGATTTTTCGATAATTTTCATACCCGAATATTACACGCAATAGTGTAATGTTTAAATAATATCGTCACATATCCTGCGCGTCAAGATCAGATGCACCCGCCGGGTTGGCTTCGCGGAGTTCCGCACAGATACCCCACGCCTTGACGCGGGGTGCTTCACTCCCGCTATTCGACAAGTATTTTCACGACCTTGTACAGGCCGTCGTGTGTTGCGGTATTAAGCGGCAATTGCATCATCTGCTTGGAACGTCCTGTGAACTGCAGGCCGATCGACAATATGAATTCGCCGGACGGGATGTCTTGCGGAAGCGTCCATTTCAGACCGTCATTAATAACAACACCATCCTTCCAGTTTTCCGCTATGCATGGGACTCCCGGCGCTTGAGTCTGCACCAAAACGGTCCATCCCGATACCGGGTTACTCAACGCCATCTTTACAACGAATTTCTCGTAGCAGGGGGCACTACCACTGTTCCTCCATTGCAATTCAGTTACGAAATCCTGTCCTTTCGTAATCTTTTCCGGCAACTTGATTCTTTGCAGTTCCAGACGGTATCCGCATTGACGGGCCATATTTCGCCATATGTTTTTCTCATCCTCAAGGGTCAAAGCGTCATATTCATTTTTGAAAAACCGGTAGAACGAATAGATCTTCTTATCCGAAATCGGGGTATTGTTTGCGACTTTCGCTATGCCAAGACCATGAGACTCTCCACCACGGTGCCAGTAAGAAATTTTACACCCCAGCCCTTCCTGAAGCGCCTGGGGTAAAGCCAGGTTTTCGAACGCCGTTTTGGTCTTCAAATAGTAGCGACGCATTATTTTGGCGACCGATGCATCCAGATACGGCGATGACCCTTGTTCATAAGACTTGCCCAGTCCGTTATATTTGAGGTGAATACGATTTTCAGCCAGGTATTCAACAATTTCCGCTATGTCAGGCCACGCGAAACGACCGGGAGAATCGGGCGTTTCCGAAAAACAAGGAACGCAGAGTTCCTGCGACAGTTCTGTGTCAGGAAATGCTTTCCGGTAGATGGCGATAATCCGTTTATGAGCATCCACATATTTTTTCAGGCTGAATCCGGCGTTGTACCACGGCTGCAACGGACTATGGCGGGCAATATGCATTTCGCCCCAGCGGCCCATGTGGCCAATCCCGATATATTCGACTTCCGGACGGCCGTTATAGCGCTGCCCCATCACGGCGAGCAGCTTTTCCGTTTTTTCCAGATAAACCGGATCCCAGTAGACCGGATAGCGTACCGGAAATTCAACGTCATCGGGTATATTATTGAGCAGGTAAGTGCCGCGATAGTTTTGGATCGGCTCATCCACATATTTCGCACCGGCATCAAAGACCCATTGCGGCACGCCTTCATCATAAAAGGTCCCCAAAGTATCCATGCCTCGCACCATCAAGGCAACTTTGAAGCCATTCCTAATCCAGGAGTTGATGCATCCTTCCCAGTCGGGTAGTTCCCAGCAATATTCATTTTCGACCGGTTCAATGACGCTCCAGGGAATACAAAATGCAATCTTGTCAGTCAGTCGTTCACGAAGGAACCAGCTGTCCGGCGCAATATCTTCATATCTGATTTTATTTCCACCCCTTTGCAGGTAAAGAATCCCGCAACCTGGATTGTGCAAAATGGCGTCATTGAGTTTTGGAACGATGGTTTTAATCGGCATATCGAAATCCGTAATTAAGATTATTCAATCGTTTAACCTGACTTATTCATGAAAACTTCATTTTCATTCATAGTCAAGGTTAACCCTGAGCGAAGGCCTGTCTTCAGGCCGTAGTCGAAGCCCGCAGGGTGATCTATTCTTGGCTTTGCATGAATAGATCAGGTTAACGGATTAATAACTTCCCGCTTTTTCCAGTTCCGTAATTATTGCGTTGGCATGGTCTTCAAAAGTATTTTTTTAATGGCCGGAGAACTCACCGCCTTGGCCTTCGCAAAAACGGGTATCCTATCCAGTTTCGCCTCAAAACCTTTAAGCTCGCACGGGCCTTTTATCCTTTTCCCGGTCCAGATGTCCATCCAGTCGCCTTCGGGAATGTAAATATCCCGCTTATCCACGGGCCCGAGTACCGGCGCCACGAGCAGGTTCTCACCGAACATGTATTGGTCCTCTACCGACCTTACCCTTTTGTTGTGAGCGTATTCCAGGTAAAGGTGCCGCATTAGCGGCAGGCCTTCCTTCACGCACTTTTTGGCCTGATCGGTTATATACGGGAGCATTTCATACCGGAGTTCCATATAAAACCTGTAGATCGCACGTATTTCCTCCGGGAACTCATACGGCCACGGGACCGTTCCGTGTATCTGCACTACCGGCGAGAAGACCGCAAGCTCTGTGCCCCTCGCGAAAACTTCGGTCTCGTTGTCCTCGATACCTTCGCGTTTCGGGATATATCCCCCGAGGTCATGGGCCATGAAAGGTATCCCGGATATGCCCGCGCTTAAAGATGCCGAGACAATAGCCTTAAGTCTGGTCCATTCCCTGCTCTGGTCGCCCATCCAGATAAAATGGTACCTGTTCGAGCAGATGCCGCCGCCGCGCGCGAAATGTACCCCGCCTTCCGGCCTTTTTGAGTTGAAATTGCGATACATGAGGATGTTATACTTCACCGGGTAATACTGGTGAAAACCTTTTAGGTACTTCAATCCCTTAAGCTTGATCCCGTCCTCAGGCATCTCCTCGTTAAAATCGATCTTTGCCCCGTCAAGCCGGATCTCGTTCAAGAGCTTGCCCCAGACCGTGTTCAGCCACCAGCCGACGGCTTCCTTGTCGGTGACATCAAGAAAGACCGAAGTCCTTCTGTCGGGCGCGTCCCCGGGGTTGAAATGCGGCGCTTCTTTCACGTCAACTCCGCCCGCAAGGTTTTTAATAAAATACTTTTCTTTCGCATCATGCCATTTCCACACATCTTTATTCAGCCTGCCGCAGGCTTCATAAACCATGGCCTTTTTCCCCAGCGAATGCAGTTCCGCGGTAATTTCTTTAAGCCCTGCATAAGTCGAGCCGTTGTAGGTGTCCCAGCCTTCCATAAGCATCACGCCCCACGGGAACTTGTGCTCCTCCATTTTTTTCATAACCACCCGGACTTTTTCAGGCGTAGCGAGTTCTTTCAGCCGGTCATGCCTGCAGATCCACGGCTCAAAACTCCATTTCGGCGGAAGCGGTGTTTTCCCGCAGAGCCGGGTGTATCCGGCCGTGATGTCCTTCGGGTCCGGGCTCAAGAATATATAAACATCAAGCACCCGGCTCTCAGAAACGACAAGTATCCTGGCCGGCTCCTTTTTCCCGATATTGAATGTTGCGGCCTCAAACCTGTTCATGAACAACCCGTAGCCTGCAGTGCTCATGAAAAACGGAATTGGCACGTAGCTGTTGTCCTCGGTGACATTCCACCTGTCCTCGGCCCAGATCCTGAATTCCTTGCCGCGCTGGGAAACCCCGTCGAACCTCTGCCCGAGGCCGAAAACGTGCTCCTTTCTATCAAGGTTGAGCGAGACGGACGACTTGCCCGCGTTCACCTTGGCCTTGACAAGCGTGCAAACCGCCTGCCCTGCAGAGTTCAGGAAGATCGCCTTGAATTTCTTTTTTGAGACAAAGACCGAATAATGCCCGCCTTCGGGTTTTAGCGATACGGCGTTCCCTGTTTCCGCTTGCATTACAGTTAGATGTTCCCTATGCTCCTTCGCTTTACCGTCAAATTCCGCGGCAATTGTTTGCACCGCTCCGCAAGCTTCTTCGGACTGAATGCGGCAGATGTTTTTTGCGGGGAACGAAAAAATCAGGCCGTGCGCCTTATAAAACATTTCTTTCGGCTTCATAATTCCTCCTATGGTTTTAAACAGCAATCTGATTATACCTTAATTGAATCAAGGCGCCCGCAAGGACGTCATACAGCCGCACCCTAAGCATTCCTCCCGATATGTCAACGACAATTGTCACCGCTTTTGGGCGAGGTGGGGGACATCGTGACCCCCCTCTGGCCAAGAGGTATTGAATTTAGGGATGAATTTACCATTGACAAAACGGCCGTTGCACGTTCAAATCGTCCGCCAACAAACGCTTTCGTGAATCAGGACAATGAAGGGAACAGGTATGACCAAAAACGAGGCCTTGCTGGCATGGGTGAATGAAATCGAGGCGTTGTGTACGCCGGACCGGGTGCACTGGTGCGACGGCTCGCAGGCCGAATACGATCGCCTTTGCGGCGAGATGGTCAAGGCCGGCACGTTCATCAAGCTCAATGAGCAGAAACGTCCGAACAGCTATTTGTGCCGTTCCAATCCTTCCGACGTAGCGCGTACGGAAGACCGCACCTTCATCTGCTCCCGCCAACAGGCGGATGCAGGTCCCACCAATAACTGGCGCACGCCGGCCGAAATGAAAGCCACCCTCACGGACCTGTTTCGGGGGTGCATGCTGGGGCGGACGATGTACGTAATCCCGTTCAGCATGGGACCATTAGGTTCGGCCATTGCTCATATCGGCATCGAAATCACGGATTCCCCTTATGTCGTCGGCAACATGCGCATCATGACCCGCATGGGGCAAGCCGTGCTCGACGTACTTGGCAACGGAAAATTCGTGCGGTGCCTGCACTCGGTGGGCGCGCCATTGAAGAGCGGCGAGCAGGATGTGCCCTGGCCCTGCAATGCCACCAATAAATACATCGTGCACTTCCCCGAGGAACGCGCCATCTGGTCATTCGGCAGTGGTTACGGCGGCAACGCGCTCCTGGGCAAGAAATGTTTTGCACTCCGGATCGCCTCCGCCATGGCGCGCGACGAAGGCTGGCTGGCCGAGCACATGCTCATCCTGGGTTTGACCCCGCCCAAGGGACCAACGATTTACGTTGCGGCAGCCTTCCCCAGCGCCTGTGGCAAAACCAACCTGGCCATGATGAACCCGGCCCTGCCCGGCTGGAAAATCAGATGCGTAGGCGACGATATCGCCTGGATGAAATTCGGGGCCGACGGCCGACTTTATGCCATCAATCCCGAGGCGGGTTGTTTCGGCGTGGCGCCGGGCACATCCATGCAATCCAATCCGAACGCCCTTTTGATGCTGAACCAGAACAGCATCTTCACCAATGTGGCCATGACACCCGATGGCGATGTCTGGTGGGAAGACATGACCAGAGAAACACCGACAACACTGACAGACTGGCTGGGCGACGAATGGACGAGCGGATGCGGCCGCAAGGCGGCCCATCCTAATGCCCGGTTCACCGCGCCCATCGCCCAGTGCCCCGTCGTGGACGCGGCATGGGAAGACCCCAAGGGTGTACCGATTGCCGCCATCCTGTTCGGTGGACGCCGACCAACTACAATTCCGCTCGTGTGCGAGGCTTTTTCCTGGCAGCACGGCACATTCCTGGGTGCTATTCAGTCTTCGGAAACTACCGCGGCCGCCGCCGGCGCAGTGGGCGTGGTGCGTCGCGATCCGATGGCCATGCTACCTTTCTGCGGCTATAACATGGGTGATTACCTGGCGCATTGGCTGAAGCTCGGCAAGCAAGCGGAGGAAAGCCAACTACCGCGCATCTTTTACGTCAACTGGTTCCGCAAGTCGCCGCAAGGTCAATGGCTCTGGCCGGGCTACGGCGAAAACAGCCGCGTACTGAAATGGATCTATGAGCGGGTAACCGGCAATGGCCGGAACACCGGCAAAGGCCAAGCCATCGAAACACCGATCGGGCTTATGCCGAGCGTGACCGCGCTGGATACCAAGGGACTGAACGTCCACGCCCAGGATTTAGCGGAACTCCTGCGCGTGGACGTGGAAGGCTGGCTCAAGGAACTGCCCGGCATCCGGGAGCATTTTCGAAAACTTGGCGAGCGCCTGCCGCAGGCGCTCGTGGACGAACTGGTCGCGCTGGAACAGCGCCTGCAAAAGGCCAAAGCATAATGGTGAATGGTTGATGGTCAATGGCGAATGAAGAAGGAAACGATGTGGATATGACTATGTTACTCGCATTCTCCATTAACGTTTTTTGATTTATTGATCGCGTTTTTCATTAACCTTAACCATCGACCATTTCCCATTAACCATTATCCTGTCATCAAATTCCCCGCAGACATCGGGTATTATCTCAGCACGCCAAAGTCGTGTGTCTGGAGGATTTCTGGACCTAACAGCCTTCTCGCCTGGGCGAAACCTGGCCGGCAGAGCCTGACAGCCTACAGCCTTAACACCATGCGCAGCGACGATGCTGATTGCCATCAATTTGCAAACATTCTGTTTTTAAGTGCAAAGACATAATGCTTTAGGGATTTAGGGATGCTTTTCGGGTTGCATTCTAACCGCTTAGAGTGTTAGATTCATTGTGATGAGTGAACAGAAAACAGACATTCTGATTGTAGGTGGAGGCACCGGCGGTTGCGCCGCGGCCCTGGCGGCAGCATCCATGGGCAAGAAGGTTGTTCTCACGGAAGAAACAGATTGGATCGGCGGACAATTTACGTCTCAAATTGTGCCGCCGGATGAACATCAATGGATTGAACAATTCGGATGCACCCGGCGGTATCGTCAATTACGCGATGGGGTTCGCAATTACTACCGCGAGCATTATCCGCTCACCCCTGCGGCACGGCATGATTCCCATTTAAATCCCGGACTAGGCAGTGTATCACGGCTGTGTCATGAACCGCGGGTATCCGTTGCCGTGCTGGACCAGATGATGGCGTTCTACCGTTCCATTGGTCTTTTGCGTATTCTGCTTTTCCGAAAACCAGCATCAGCCGAAACCGCTCATGACCGGGTCCGCGCGGTAACTTTCAAAAATCTTCTCACCGCCCAACGGGAAACAATCAAGGCAACGTATGTTTTGGATGCCACGGAACTTGGAGATCTTCTGCCCATGACCGGGGCGGAATACGTTAGCGGGGCCGAATCACGCGATGAAACTGGCGAACCTCACGCCGTGGCAGGACAAGCCCAGCCGGAGAATGTCCAATCATTCACATGGTGCTTTCCCATGGGATATGATCCTGACGGTGAACATGTCATTGATAAACCGGCCCAATACGACCAATGGCGAAATTACATCCCTTCGTTGAATCCTCCCTGGCCGGGCAAACTGCTGGATTGGAGTTATACTCATCCGATCACGTCCAAACCGAATCCTTCAACGCTTTTTCCTGATAATTCTGCGAGGGATTTGTGGACTTATCGCCGCCTCCGCGCCAGGCAGAACTATCTCTCCGAGCTTGCGCCCCATGAAATTACCCTAGTCAATTGGCCCCAAAACGATTATTGGAAAGGAAACATCATTGACAAGCCCGAACCGGAAGCAGAACGCTATCTGGAAGAATCCCGCCAGCTTTCCTTAAGCTTTCTCTACTGGCTCCAGACGGAAGCACCTCGTCCCGATGGCGAAAAAACCGGCTATCCCGGACTTTACCTGTGTCCGGAAATTTCCGGCACTGGCAATGGCCTGGCAAAATATCCCTACATCCGCGAATCACGCAGAATTCGCGCCGTCTTCACAGTTACGGAAAATCATGTGGGGATAGAGGCACGTAATGGTCGATCGGTAGAAACATTCAACGACAGTGTCGGCATCGGGTTTTATAGGATTGATTTGCATCCTTCGGCCAACGGCGCCAACTATATTGATATTGCCTCCAGTCCCTTCCAAATCCCGCTGGGTGCGTTATTGCCTGTTCGCGTGGAAAACCTTCTGCCGGCCTGCAAAAATATCGGCACGACCCATATTACCAACGGTTGTTACCGGCTTCATCCGGTGGAATGGAACATTGGCGAAGCGGCGGGTCTTTTAGCGGCTTTTGTAATATCCCGGCAAGTACCTCCGCGTGCCGTACGGGAGCGGCCGGAATTATCTGAAGATTTTCAAAAACTGCTTTTTGCGCAGGGTGTTGAAACCACCTGGCCCAAAATATAAGCCATGCGGCAGGCCGACAAGTGATGGAATTGTCGCACCTTTCAGAATTGATGAATTGCCGACAGCCAACAGCCTATGGAACACGCGACCCATCACCATCCCAGCAGGCGGCGGGCATTGTCATAGAACAGTTTTTGCTCCCGGTCGGGTGGAAGCGCCAGGGCTTTGACGCACTCGATTTCCTCCGCCTGGCCGGCCCAGGGCGAATCGGTGCCGAAAAGGATATGATCGGATAGGTGGTTCATTAACAGGCGGCGGGCCAATTCAACGCCGCAATAGGGAATTGCAAACGACGTTTCCAACAGCACCGGCTTACCGATCAGCCAACGCTCGACTTCATCCCAGTTTTCCCAGGCGCCCATGTGCGTGGCAATGAACTTGAGCCCGGGAAATTTAGCAACAACCTTCCAGATGCGCTCCGGATCCGCACGCCGCTCGCGCGGAAAAGCAGCGTCGAACCCCGTGTGACAGAACACTATCAGACCGCATTCCCGCATGCATTCGTAAATCGGCTCCATGCGCGGCTCGTCGAGATAAAACTCCTGATAATACGGATGGATCTTGATGCCCAAAAACCCCTCGGAGTGAATCATGCGGATATGTGCCAAGACATCAGTCGCGGCGGGATGGACCGAGGGAAACAGGATCAGTCTGTCCGAACGTACCGACTTGGACCAGTCCAGGATTTTCTGGAATTGCGCCGGCTTGGTGGCAAT
>VSJD01000256.1 GCA_008636095.1 Kiritimatiellota bacterium
GGAACAGACCACCGACCGCTCAATACCGGCCTGATCCATGGACCGCAGGAGCGATGCAACCTTGCCGTCGAGAAACGCCGGGACACCGGCTTCCTTGGCAATCAGCGGGACCGCCCGTGCCGCCAGATCGTCCGGAAAGGCATGCGTATGGAAGTCAATGAAAGGCATGGATAATGGGAAATGGATGATGGTCAATGGCTAATGAAGAAGAAGACGATGTGGAGCTGACTATGTTATTCTCATTTGCCATTTACGTTTTTTGATTTATTGGTCGTGTTTTTCATCAACCATTGACCATCAACCATTCCGTGTTCCGCAGTCGTTCTTGTATATCCTTTTAAAACGTGTTTATATCTTATCCGGTTTGAGTTATCGTTCAATAATTCTTTCAATGCGGGAGGTACACCCTTGAAAACCATGATCGCCATATGCGTTTTTGTTGTCGTCGGCTTGGGCCTCGAATTCGTGCCGGAGGGCATAGCCGAACCGGTGCGCAACGGCAATGAGTTGGCGCTGGCCTGGTCCACCAACAACGCCGCGGGCAAACAGGTTATGCGGCAACAGGTCACGGGGATTTTTCATACCTTCCGCTATCTGCGGGTGACAGCCATCAAGAAAGACCAGCCGGTCACGGGCGCCGTAACGGTCATGACGATCGAGCCCAGTTCAGATATGAAGGTCGCCCTCGTGATCACTAAACAACTGTCGCTGGACCTGGCTAACGGCTTAACAACCAACGATTGCGTATCGGCCTACGGCCGCATTAAAACCATCGGCGGTGGCAGCGGCCACGGCGGCGAGGCCCCCAACCTGATGGTGGTGGATCCGGCCCTGCTCAAGCACAAGGACATTAACGCGCCCAAGCTCACCAAGGAACTATTGAACGAGGTGGATCCCACGGCACATTGAATGAAATTTCGTGATTTTCCGCCATAGGCGAATCCGCCAAAGGCGGAAGCAATTCAGTGATTTAAGGGTTCTTCCGTATTTTTCATGGTATTTTTTATTAAAGCAAACACGATCTAATCATGTTGAATTAATGCTCGCGCAAGTCGTACGGGCGGCAGCCATGCGAACTGGTTCAGGTCCGATGTGAACAGGGGAATGGGCGGCATGACGACGCAGGGCGAATTTCGGTTCCCGACCGAAGGGGCGGGATTTGAAAAGCAAGGCCAGTTTGGCCCAGATGTGCCGGCGCCACGCGCAACGCCATACTCGCGTATGCGTAAGCGCGGCAACGGCACAGATGAGCCAAAATCGCCGCGGCCTTTTCAAACGAAATTCGCACTGCTCTTGACTAATAGGCCATCAGGTACATTTTGTTTTGGCTCAACGCTGATTTAAGAAGGAAATCGGAGATAAAAAAAGGCATAACATGAAAGTCATACCCAATCGGTTGCTGAACGAATTCATCGCAGGATGCCGCCATGTTGCGGCGCATGGATTGGTGCGGTGTAGTAGCGGTAATCTATCATGGCGGATCGGAGCGGACCGCATGCTGATCAAGTCCAGCCGTGCCTGGCTAAGCGAGATGACGCGCGATGCCACCGCTGTGTGCCGCATTTCAGACGGAAAGCCGCTGACCGATATAACACCGTCCATCGAAATTGGATTTCATGCCGGTATCCTGCGTCGGCGCCGCGAGATGAATGTCGTCCTGCATTTCCAGGCACCGTATGCGACGACCCTGGCCTGTTCACGGCGGAAGGCCATCAACTACAATATCATTCCCGAGGCCCCCTACTACCTTGGGCCGATTGCCGAAGTTCCTTACTTGCCTCCGGGATCCAAGGCTCTGGCCGAAGCGGTGACCTACGCCATGCAGACGCACAATATCGTCCAATTACGTAATCACGGCCAAGTCACCGTGGGCAAGGACTTTCGGCAGGTCATCCAGAACGCCGCTTTTTTCGAAATGGCGTGCGAAATCCTTTGCCATGCCGGGAAGGAGGCGCGCGCCATGTCGGCCAAGGCGGCGCAAAGCCTGCGTACCGCGCATACGGTATAACTCCCGCAATTCGGTTCTTAAATCGCTTAATCACCAAATCCCTCTATGACACCCCCGGACATATGCCCCGTGTGCGGTGCGGAAGTGCCGCCTTCGGTGCGCGCCTGTCCCGAGTGCGGGGCTGACGATACGACCGGTTGGAATGAAGACCACGCCGTATATGACGGCCTTGATTTACCGGATGATGAATTCGATTATGATGAATATCTTAACAAGGAATTCGGAGACGCAGGAAAACCGGCAATAAAACGATGGCCATGGCTTTGCATTATCGGTTTAACCCTTGTTTTGATTGCTCTAATCATTGTGAACCTCAAATAATAGTAACTACGCAGGTTCACGGTTCAACGGTTATCGATTTTTCCAGCGAATTGCCTAACCATGAACCGTTGAACCATGCCCCGTTTACTAAAGTTTTCGGAGGCACAAACGGTATCCCCTCAGTTATTAGTCCTTGTCATTCCCGACCTGACTCGCCTCAGCGAAGCGCTCCGGACTTCGGCGAGCTCAGTCGAGCCGCGGAGCCTGGGTCGGGAATCCATCCCGATGCGCTTCGCGATCGGGACCGCTGGAGTTTACCCCGTGCCCTGACACGGGGCGGGAATGACAGCGTTGAAGTTCACAACCGACCCGCATGGCCGAGGCCTTCCAAAACGCAAGAATAATCTTGCCTTTAACCGCCATGCGCGCCATACTATCACTGGGTTGGAGATTGCGTGTCACAAGTCCAGGATATGTGCCATGAAACGTTATTACTGGCTATTGGCATTGGTTTCCATGGTTTTCTGTCTCTGGTCATCCGTCGCCACGCTTCAGGCACAAACAATCTTCGCGGGGGATGGCTCGGATGAGCCGGGGTTCGTGGCGCCCATCCAGGCTAACGCACCCCCGCCGCCGCCGGCCAACATGGCCTCGGCCGAAACCTACATCCCCTACCCGCCGCCGCCCGCCCAGCCGCAATCACGGTCTGAGAAGAAAAATCCGCCCACCCCGCCGGTCATGTTCGTAAAACTCAAATCCCAGTACGGCTTGCTTGACTGGGCCTCACGTCCCAACGACCTGAACAATCTGCTCAAGGACATGAAGGGCAAAATCAACGTGAATTTTGCCAACGAGTGCAAATCGCTCGCGGATATCAGCACGGACCCCGACAAGAATCCGATCATTTACCGGAGCGGGCATTTCCATTTCAGTTTCACGCCGGCCGAGCGCAAGCGTCTGCGCGAATACCTGCTGGCCGGCGGCACGATCATTTTCAATACCGGCATGGGCTCCAAACCCTTCTTCGATTCCGCCAAGGCGGAATTGGCGGAGATTTTCCCGGAAGTCAAGCTCCAGCGTCTGACTTCCGACCATCCGCTTTTCCATTCCTATTACGACATTGGGCAGGTCACCTATCGCAAAGGCGTGCGCGTTGCCGGTTATACCGCGAACGAACCGTTGTTTTACGGCGTCACGATTGACTGTCGCACGGTGGCCATTCTCTCGCGTTGGTGCATGGCCATCGGGTGGGACGCGCTCGATGATGATACGCTCCAGGGCTATTCTGCGAACGACGCCCAGAAGTTAGGCATCAACATCCTGGCCTACGCCACCAGCCAGCGCGCCTGGGCCAAGACCGTGGCCCACGCCATGAACTTTACGAACCCGGACACCGTCAAGGCCGGCAAGGTGTTCGTGGCCCAGGTCATCTACGACGGTGAATGGAAGACGCGGCACGCCGGGATTTCGGTTCTGCTCCAGCAATTCAATCGCCGCACCGATATCCCCGTAAAATTCGGCCACCAGGAACTAAAACTCTCCGACGCCAAGATTTTCGATGCGCCCATCCTCTATATCACCGGCCACGAAACCTTCCAGCTCAGCAGTGCGGAAGTGCAAAACCTGCGTGAATATCTGAACAAGGGCGGCTTTCTGATGGCCGAGGCCTGTTGCGGGCGGCGCGCCTTCAACGACGCGTTCGTGCGGGAAATGAAAAAAGTGTTTCCGGACCGTTCGTTGAGCCTTTTGGCGGCCTCTTCTCCGCTCTTTGCCCTGCCCAACCAGATCAAGGTGGTCGGTGTCACCCCGGGCCTTTCTTCCCAACTGGGCGGCAAGACCACCATCGCGCCCAACTTGCTGGGTATGGAGGTGAACGGTCAGCTGGCGGTAATTTACAGCCCCTACGGGATGTGCGGGGGATGGGAGATGGCGCAAAATCCGTATGCCTTGGGATACGATGACGCCGGTTCACTGAGTTTGGGCGAAAACATGCTCATGCATACCATGACGCACTGAGGAAAATTTTAGATTGTTGATTGCGGATTGATGGTTGAATGCTAAGGAATTATCCGCCATTGGCGGGTCCGCCTACGGCGGATAAATCTCTGGAAAACCAGCCGATGGCTTGCAAGAAATGTCTGTTTTTTTTATTTCTATTCATCATTGCCGGGCGTCTGGTTTTTGGCGCAAGTGAAACGCAGGAAAAAGCCCTCTGGACGCTCTGGAGCCTGCAGACCAACAATCCCGCCCAGCACGAAGCCATCGTGGCCGCCTGCCAGCAGATGCAGGAGACGTCGCCGGCCAATCCCCTGTTCCCGGTAGTCCAGGGATTGGCCGCCTGGCACAGTCTGCACCTGGGTAAAACCAACGAAGTATTTGTTTTCCTCGACGCGATGGCCTCTGCCGCGCCAACCACACCCACGGCAGTGGCAACGTCCACGACGGTGGCAACGTCCACGACGGTGGCAACGTCCACGACGGTGGCAACGTCCACGGCGGTGGCAACGTCCACGGCGGCAGCCGGAGCCGAGATGGGCCGCCGCTGGCTCACGCGGCTTGACCGTGAAAAGGTGCGGGGCGCTTTGGCCGTCTATTACCGTAATGCCATCGAATACCCGATCAACCTGCAACCGCTGAAAAAAACGATGCAAGGCGAGAAGAACGCGCCCTTGCCATTGGCCGACCGCTGGGGCGCACCCTGGCAATACCAGCTCACGACATTCAAAGTTATCAAAGGCACGCGGGGTCAGCGTTATCTCCTGCAAAGCAAAACACTTGGGGAATCCTCAGACCTGGCCAAAGCACTGGAGCGGCCCTATGCCGGCCATATCCTGTTCCAGCCGGTATCCATGACCATTTCTGGCAACGGCACCCAGAATGTAGTTTTCCAAACCCCAGGCGACCGGCCGGAAAAAATTCTGTTATCGGAAGGCGGCCAGGCTGCGGGTGTCACCTTGACCTATATCGGCGCCCAGATTCTGATCCTTTGTGATGGCGATCATTGGCGGGTGGTTTTGAAACCGACTAAATAGTATGGGAGTATGGGTGTTTGCGGGTGTGGGAGTACGGACCAAATTCTTCACTCCCATACGCCCACACATTCACACTCCCATACGCCAAAAAAACGAAAAGGCATTATGGCAACAGGCATCAGTAATTTTTTATCGCCGCAGGAATTGCACCGGCTTGGCCGCATGACCATCCAATCGCGCTACGTCGTGGAAGGCACGCTCTCCGGTCGGCACCGCAGTCACCTCAAGGGCGCCAGCTCCGAGTTTGCCGACCATCGCGCGTATGTCCCCGGCGACGATCCCAAGCACCTTGACTGGAAGGTGCTCGGCCGCACCGACCGGTATTACATCCGGCGTTACGAAGACGAAACCAACCTGCGCGTGTACCTGGTAGTGGACCGGAGCGCCTCCATGGGCTTCACCAGCGGACCAGTGATGAAATACCGCTATGCCTGCCAGCTTGCCGCCGCCATCGGTTACGTCGTGGTCAAGGTGCGCGATTCGGTCGGCCTGTATCTGTATTCCAATCGCATTGATCGCCAGGCTGGCGCGCGCAATTCGTTCGCGCATTTGAACAACCTGCTGAAATCGCTGACCCAAAACCAGCCGGCCGCCACCACCCAGACGGCCAAAACCCTGCACCAGATTGCCGAAGCCGTCCGGCGCCGCGCCTTGATTGTTCTGTTTTCGGACCTGCTGGACGATCCACCTGAGATCATCCGGGCCCTCGCCCATTTCCGCAAACAGCACCATGACGTCATTGTTTTCCATATCCTGGACCCGGCCGAGCTGGATTTTACGTTCAAGCAGGCGGCTCAATTCGTGGACCTGGAAACGGGCGAAACAATTGTCGCCGACCCGCGCGGTATGGCGGACGCCTACCGCAAGGTGTTCGGCGAATTCCTGGAGCAGTATCGCAAGCCCTGCGCGGAAATGAATATTGATTACCGGCTGGTCAAGACGGACCAGGATGCGGCCATGTTCGTGCGCTCCTTCCTGGAAGAACGCAAACGGCTGTCGAAGTAAACCATGTGGTCATTTCTTAATCCATTATTCCTGTCGGCGTTAGCGGCCGCGATGATTCCGCTGGTTTTGCATTTATGGCAACGCCAGCGGATCGTGATCGTGCCCTTCAGCACCGTGCGCTTTCTGAAACTCGCCCAGAAACGTTCCTCAAACCGCATGCGGCTGGAAAACATCCTGCTCTGGCTCCTGCGGACGCTGATCCTACTCCTGCTCGCACTGGCGTTTGCCATGCCGATTCTGCGCATCACATCGTTTCGCCAACTCGTCGGCGCCAGCCGGCGCGATCTCGCCATCGTGTGGGATGTCTCTTACAGCATGGACTATGTGTCCGGTCAGAAAAAGGTATGGGCGGCGTCACGGGACACGGTCGTTGCCTTGATTGAAGGGTTACGCCATGGCGACCGTGTCTGCCTATTCCTGGCTGACGATGACGTGACGCCCTTGATCGAACAGCCCACGACTGACCTGGAAATGGTCCTGTCACAAGTCCGCGCGTTGGAGACCGGCACCACGACCTCCCAGCTCCGCCCGGCCGTCCTGGCGGCCCTCAGCGCGCTGAAAGAATCGGGCAAACGCGAAAAGGAGTTGTTCATTATTACCGACGGGCAGAAATTACCCTGGACATCGTTTAGCCCCATATCCGGTTCCACCGCCGTGACAAATCGGACGGATCGGACAGATACGACCAATAACCCCATGGCGCCAACCGCGACGCCCTCCTGGGATGCCAAGTCGGTCGACACTGACATTTCTATTTTTACGGTCCTGCTGGGTGTGTCTTCGCCCGACAATGCCGCGCCGCTCAATCTGGATATTCAACCAACGCTCCTGATGCGGGACACGCCGGGCCAGATATCGGTAGACCTTGGCCATACCGGCCCCGAACAGACCCTGACGGTTTCCCTGACCATTGACGAACAGGCCGCCAGTCAGCGTTCTGTGACCCTGGGAAAAGACGGCGGTGCCCCATGCGTCTTTGCCCTGCCGCCGCTCACACCGGGCACGCACCCGGCACGGATCGAGACCTCGCCGGACGGCATCGCACTGGACAATATATTTTACTTCCTTCTGCGCGTGCATGAAAAATTACCCGTGCTGTGCGTTGGGACGGAAACGGACGCGTTTTTTCTCCTGCACGCTCTCAACCCCGGCGGTGCGGCCACAACGGTGGCATCGGCCACAACGGTGGCATCGGCCACAACGGTGGCATCGGCCACAACGGTGGCATCGGCCACGACCATGAACGTCCAAAGGGTTGATCCCGAGGCATTCACCGCAGATCGGCTGTCCGACTATGCCTGCATCTTCCTGTGCAACGCCCTGCCGCTGGCGGGTCAGGCCATGCTCGCGTTGGAACAATATGCCCAGCACGGCGGCGTGGTGGTCATTTTCCCCGGAGATCGCGCAACACCAGCTGATTATGCTAATTGGACTTGCCTGCCGGCCATGCCGAAGGCTATAATCGATTTTGGCGCGGATGCCCAGCGACAGGCGCTCCGTCTGGTCAAGCGTGGCGATGCGATCTTCCAAGGCATGAACATACCGCCGGGCACGTACCCAAGCGTGGCGGCCACCCGTGAACTGCAATGGGGCAAACTGGGCGCTGAATCGGATGTCGTTATTACCTCGGATAACGATGTCCCATTCCTTTTGCGCCGCAAGGCCGGCAAGGGATGTGTGCTCTTCTTTTCGGTTTCAGCGGACCGCCGCTGGAGCAATCTGCCGCTGTCGCCTTTTTTTCTGCCATTGGTGCATCAGATCGTGCACTACAGCGCTGGTCAGGAGCAAAGCGAACCCTTTATCTGGACGGGCCGCAATCTGGCGCTGACCGAAATTATGGGCGCCCTGCCACCCAAAACAGAATTGTTTGACCCAACCGGCCGGCCCGTGCCTCTGCGCCCGTTGAAAACGGGCCAGGGCAACTTGCTTGGCATCGAGACCTGCTCCCGGCCCGGCATTTACACGTCACAGTCTGCCGCTGGCGGCCAGCCCGAGCCGGCTTTTGCCGTCAATGTTATGCGTTCGGAATCAGACTTGACCCGCTTGGGTACCGCGGATGTGCCCACGCTCACGGGACTATCCGCGATCAGGGTAGCCGAGAGCAAGGATGATCTCATGCAACTCGTCAAGGAACTGCGCATTGGCCGCCCCCTGGCGGAACCCCTGCTATGGCTGGTATTACTGCTCAGTATTGCGGAACTGTTTTTGGCCAACCGGGCCGCTCGCAAGACTCGCACCCTGACGGAGCAATTAAAGATCGACATGACCGGGCACGTGAAGGGGACGGCCGCAAGCGGCGGATGACGGACACCGGACGACAGACGACGGAGGACGGATGACAGACCGGAGAAGACTGAAGAAGATGTCCCGTCTCTGACTTCTGATCTCTGATTTTTTATGGTTGACCTATGACTGGCGAACTTATAGTTGAACACACAATGTCTCTGACGCTGATTGTCACGGCACTGGTGTTTGCCGTGGGGATCGGGCTTTTCGGGTTCTGGCGGTATCTGCCGCGCAACGCAAGCACACTGGGACTGGCCCTTTTACGTCTGTTGACCATCGCTCTGCTCGGCTGGTGCCTGCTCCTGCCGTCACTGAAGCAGGTCATGACCGAAATCCGCAAGCCGCGCTTTATCGTGGCCCTGGACCAATCCGCCAGCATGTCAATGACACCGACAACGACCATGAAGGCGCGTTGGGCGGCCGCCCAGGAAATCCTGAAACTGCCATGGACGGAAACACTGGCCGGATCGTGCGGCTTGGATTATGTCGCGTTTGCCAGCGACCTGAGCCCGCGGCAATCTTTGGCGGAACTGCAGGCCTTGAATCCCGACGGCAAAAGCACCCTGCTCAGCCAATCGCTAACCAAGCTGATCGAGCGTTACCGGGGCCAACCGGTCGCCGGCTTGCTCCTGCTCAGCGACGGGCTCGATACACGCGAAGTCAACGACGAATGGGCCGTTGAGCACCGCCCCTACCCGATTTACACAGTCCGGCTGGAGCCGCCCAACATCTGGAAGGTTGAGCCGGATTTGCGCGTGGACACGTTGGACACGCCCCGACGGGTAGTGGTGGGTTGGGACACAGAAATCAAGGCAAACGTCTACGGCCAGGGAACCCGGGGCCGCACCGTGGATGCCGAGCTTTATGCCTGTCCCGGCCCGGACGGGGAAAACAACAAATTAATCGATACCGCACCGGTAGATATCCCGGATGAAGGCGGCCGACGCGAGCTGACGTTCCGTTTGACGCATCCGGTCACGGGCAATTTCACCTATACCCTGCGTCTGCCGCCCATCGAGGGCGAAACCCGCACCAATGACAACACCTATGCTGTCACCGTGCAGGTTATTGATTCCAAGAATCGCCTGCTCTACATCGAGGGCGTGCCGCGCTGGGAATCCAAGTACCTCGTGCGCGTGCTGAAAGGGCTCAAGGACATCACGCCGGTCTGCTTCGTGCGCGGACCAGGCGGTCGGTTTCTTAGTTACGGTGCCTCGGGCGCCGCCTCACCCGACCTGAGCGAACAGCAGCTGCTCAATTTTAAGATCGTCTTACTGGGCGACCTGGATGCCACCGAACTGAGCAATGAGCGCGCCGAAGCCCTGATCAAGTTTGTCGAGAACGGCGGCAGTCTCATGATCCTCGGCGGCCCCAAGGCTTGGGGCGCCCAAGGTCTGATGGCCGGCCC
>VSJD01000257.1 GCA_008636095.1 Kiritimatiellota bacterium
GCTCAGTAAAATACTACCCATCAAGGCCGCCGAACAACTGACACTTCAGGAGAATCAGTTCGCCCTGGCGTTAACCAGCGAAGGCCGGGCCCACCCGATATTTACAACGGAAGATGCCGCCGCTTGGAGCAAGATTCCTCCTGTTCTTTCCATATTTACGGGCGGCACGCTCTCGCCCGGCGCGACGGAGCTTGTAATCGCCGAAACACCAAACGGGCGCCAACCTGTGCTGGTAATCCAGAAATATGGCCAGGGCAGGGTGGCGGCTATCCTGACCGATTCGCTTTGGCGCTGGCAGTTGGCTCCGGGTAAAATCAATTATTATCAACGCCTCTGGAACCCCATGCTGGCGTGGCTCTCCCCGACCGAAACGGATGTGAATGCGTATCAATTGGATCTCGCCGCCGACGCAGACCAAGTATACCCAGGCGAGACTATTGACCTGAAGGCGCGGCTGACGATGCCGCCGAGCGTTGTGCCCAAGGACGTGGTCGTGACCTGTGAGGTGCAGGAACCGGACGACCGCAACATCCCATTCCGAATGACCAAGCAGGACGTCACCACCACAACTGGCAAAAAATATCCCGGTTACAGCGTGAGCCTGACCCCGCAGAAACCCGGCCTGCACAACGCCGTGGCATCCTGTGAAATCAGCGGCCAGAAGATCGTCTCCGCACCGTTCTCGTTTTTTGTCCAGCCCTTCACTCCGGAAACCGTGCCGCGTGCGGCTAATATCGGTGTCCTGATGACAATCGCCGATGCCAGCAAGGGCCGATTCTGCGAACCGGAAGAAGTCAACAAGGTGCTTTCCGAAATCACCATACCGGCCAACGAGGAGGAACGCGTCAGTTACCTTTCGCTCTGGAACAACATCCCCGTTTTGACTTGTTTGATTGGATTACTCGGCTTAGAATGGATACTAAGAAAGTTGAGAAATATGGCCTAATTTGAATGCAGAATGCGGCAATGCGGAGATTGGCATAGCTGCAGTTCGTTATTTCACATAATTCACAAAACGAGGTTGCAAACATATGTCCCCATGTTTTTTACGCAAAGGCTGGACAACCCGTGCCGGTATTCTGCATTCTGCATTCTGCATTCTTAATTCTGCATTTTTTTTGCTGACCGCATCCGCGGGATGGGCGGGCTCGAACCTGGTGGTCAACGGCCACTTCAGCGATACGAACGAATTCCTGCCGGGCTGGAAATACAACTACGAGGACACCGGCAACGAACTGATGGCCGACAATCACATCCATGTGGCCGTCACGAATGAAGGATCGAAAAATCATGTGCTGGCCCTGCAGGCCAACAAGATCCTGCTGTGGGAAATCGGCCAGGGCGTGATGGTGGATAGCGACCCGATTCCAGTCGCTCCAGGCGGCCGCTACAAGCTCACGGTTTCCGCCAAAACCACCGGGCCTAATTGCCGCATTCTGGTGGAAGGCTATCGCTGGCGGCCGGGCATCAAGCCACACGCCCATCCCAAGCTCAAGGAAATGCGCAAATGCTATCGCTTTGCGCAGGTCTATTTCGGCGCGGAAAAGGCTGGCACCATGGGCGGTATTTTGCCGGCCATGGGTTGGTCAAAGGCCTCGCAGACGTTCCCCGACGCCAAGATGACTAAGTTGGCCCTGGAGAGTTTTAATAAAGTTCAATTCCTGGTCATTCACATCGCCGCCTTTAACGGTACATGGAAGGACCCGGAATGGGTTTACCTGTACGTGGACAACGTGAAACTGGAACGGATTAATAAGTGAGGCAAGGAAATTCAGCATGTCCCCGTTTGGACTACAGAACGAATTAATTCGGATCGGGCGAATCCTGAACCGCTGGCAAGCGGAAATTCGGGCCGTCCTGCTCATCGCCGCCGCCCTGACCGGCTTGTGGCTCCTGACGCTTTCCGACCTGGTCTTCCGCTACCAGCGCACGGGCCGCCTGGCAGCCTGGCTTCTGCTGATGGCCGGCGTAGCGGTCGGGCTCTGGTATGTGATCACCGCGCTCCGGGCCCGGCGCACGCCGGAAGGCGTGGCGGCGCGGATCGAGCACGCGTTTCCGAAGCTGGACAATCATCTCATCAACACGCTCCAATTTTCCCAGCGCGCAAACGCCGGCCCGATGGAACAGCAATACGTGGAACGGAATGCTCCCGACTGGTCGGTCATCAAGGTGCCCGCCCTGCGTGATCGAAAAACACAATGGCGCTCGTATGCCGTGCTGTTCCTGGTGTGCTTGACGCTCATCGCCACCGGCGCCTGGGTCGGCGGCGCCTGGAACAACGCCATGGTGCGTATGCTCAATCCGTTTTCACCGCGCGCGCCGACCACCATGGTCATCATCCATAGTATTACACCGGGCGACAGCGTAATCCTCAAAGGCGCCTCGTTGGCGTTAGCCTGCAAGGTGTCGGGCAAGCAAGGCCAGATGGTGTATCTTGATCTCTGGCCGGAGGACGACAAGCGCAGTGTGATGAAATTAGGACGACTGACCGGGGACAAAGAGGAAACCTATGCCTACCAGATCCCCCGCATCGCCACTGGTTATCAATACCGTTTCCGCGCCGGGGACGCCGTGTCCGAACGTTTTACCGTGCAGGCGTTGCCACCGCTTGCGTTTTCACGGTTGGAGGTGACGGTTACGTCGCCGGCACAGGCCCGGCGAAGCCTTGGCAAAGACGGGCGCGTCCAGCGCTTTGATGGCCTGACCGAAACACCATCAATCCCCCAGGATTCGATCCTTGCCTTCGACCTGAAGTGCAACCGTGAGCTTACCTTCGCCACGGTAATGACCACCAACCCCGTGTCTCTGCAGTCTCCCGATCGCGGCCAATCCTGGAGCGGCCAGGTCGTGTTAGCGTCAACCCGCCCGCTCGTCATCACGGCCCGCGATGCGCATGGCGCCACCGCCGAAACAACATTAAAAATAGAAATTATTCCGGACGCCGCCCCCGTGATCCGCGTCATAGCACCCACGGTCCGTACCCGGCTGGCCGCCGGCGCCGCGCCACGCATCCAGTGGGAAGTCAGTGATGATTTTGGACTCACGTCCGTGCGCCTTGAAACAATCGCCGCCCTCGTTCCGATGCATCAGAGTGAACAGGAAAAAAGCACTGGCCAGGATATTGCGGGGCAAAATATTGCAGGGCAAAATATTGCCCCCGGCACACAGGTCCAGGAATGGCCGCTGGACGGGACATGCGCGTTTGCCACGAACTGGAACGGCGAGGGATTTCCGTTCAGCATGACCGAACCGCTGGCTTTCCGAATTGTGGCCGTGGACAACCGCGCCGGCGGGCGCAACGACGCCGGCGGGCGCAACGGCGCCGGCGGCGAGCCAAACCGGACGATTTCGGCGCCGATCGTATTCGAATGGAACACGCCCAAGGATGTTGCCTCGCAAAACAAGGCCGTGGCCACCAAGCTGGCGGAGACGATGAAAAGCCTGGTAGAGCGTCAGCGCGAAAACCTGGAAAAGACAACCAAGCTGGAAGCTGTCCAGCAGACGGCCAAGCCCGCCGAGTGGCAAGATACGACCCAGGCCCAGCAGGTAATCCGTAAAATTGCCGGACAGTTAATCGCTGATCCCAAAAAGCCGCTGGGGACGCTGACGGAACCGGTCCGCAAACTGCACCTCGGGGCGATGACGGAAGTTGTTGACGTCCTGGCGCGCATCCCAAGTGCTGAACTCGTCCAAAAAACTGTTCTTTCCAAGCGCGCCATCCTGCTGGAGACGCGAATTTTACGGGTGCTGACCAGCACGGAAGCCGGAGTGGATACCGTCAAGCGCAACCAGGAAATCACCGGCCTACTGGGCCAGCTGGATGCCCTGGTCAAAGGTCAGAACACTGCGCTCGCGCAGACCAAGGCCAGCGTCACCAACGCCGCTAAACTCAACGCGGCACTGGTGGACAAGCAGGACCGGCTGGCCGGCACCCTGACGGAATTTGTGCAGGCCTGCCGGAAGGATGCGACGACCCTCACCGCCAGCGATATGGCATTCAGCAAGCTCCTGATCCAGATTGCCGATGGCTGTGAAAATGACAAGTTGGCGGCCCTGATGCTGAAAGCCGCCGAGTGCCTCCAGAACAAACAACCGGCCACGGCTATTCCGCCGCAGCGCAAGACCTTGGCGGCGCTTACGGAATTCCAGCGCCTGCTTAACGGCTGGCGCATTCAGGAGGCCACCCAAAAGACCGCCGACATGCGCGAGGCGCTGCAAGAGGCCAGCAAAAAAATGGATAAGCTCATTGAACTGGAATCAAAGAGCGTGGATGCCATTCGCGAAACCCTGCGGCAGGAAGACAAATCCAAGAAACCGCTGGATGATCTCGAAGAGGAATACTTGGAACTTCACGAGCAGATGAAAGATTCGCTCATCGAAATCGCCACCGACCTGCAGATATTCCCCGAACTGCCTGTCGGCAACGACTTGGTGGAAGACGTCTTCCAGGTATACGAAGAGGTCAAACAGAAACTGGGTACCGACAAGGCCGAGGTCATTGAAATCGGCCTGCAAAAGGAAGACTGGATCCTGGCCATGAATGACGCCCTGAAAGACACCAAGAAACGGATTGACGACACCGAATGCTGGTTGCCGGCCGATGCCGACAACCGCAAGGCGTTGACCGAGAACTTTGACCAGATGGAAATGCCGAAGGTTCCGATAGTCCCCATGCCCGGCGAAATGGAAGACATCATCGGCGAACTGGCCGAACAGGAGGAAGAGCTGGAAAAGAAGTCCGATGATTCCGCCACCAACCAGGGCGCGGCAGACATCTCGATGGGCTGGGATATCAAGGAAGGCGAGTTTGTCAACTATTCCGGCAAGGGCAAATCGGGCAACACGCGCCCGGACCACAAGGAACAGGATGGGCGGTCTAACGTGGGCCGGCAGGGCATGGCCGACGGCGAAACGTCAGCCGGCTCCGGCAAGATCAACGCCGGCGACGAGAACATTGACAAGCGCATGACGCAGGATTCCTCGCAATCGGGCCAGGTACAGGAGGATGGTCACTCCAAAGCCAAGGCCACCGGCGGCGGCAAGGGCTCCGGATACGGCGACGAACTCGGCATGGCCGGCTCGGGCCCGCGCCGCGATTCCAAGATCTCGCAAGGCTCCGAACTGGGCCTGCAGGCCATGCTGAAGCGCAATGCGCAGGCGCTGTATGCCCGCTCCGAGTTATCCCACGTGCGGACCGGATCGCTGGATGAAGCCATCCGCTGGATGCAGCAAGCCGAAGACGCCATCGCCAAGGGATATCCCATTCAGCAGGTGCGCGAATTCCAGCGGAACGCCGTGACGGCCTTGAAAAAATCGCAGACTGAACTGGGCGGCACGGTCATGGACGCGGCGGATGCAACCGCTCCGGCGGCCCCGTCAATTGACGATCAGTTCGCCGGCGTGCGCGACGAAGCGCCAGCCGCCTACCGGGAATTAGTATCGGAATATTTCAAGTCCTTGAGCGCCGCGCCGTGATAAAGAAAGGCAGAATGCAGAATTTCCGCCAAAGCGGATCCGCCTAAGGCGGAAAGAATGCAGGAATCTAAAAAGAATCCGGGCAAATTCTTTGTAGCCGCGCCCATACGGGTGTGGTTGTCTGTGGCCGCGATCGCTGATCGCGGAAGTCCGGCGTCACCGCCGCCGGCCACAAATACAGACGCCGTGGTTCTGTAGGCATAGTTCTATAACAGCCGCGCCGTCACCGGCGCGGCTACAGGAATGCGAGAATGTGAATTGGTAGTCGCGGCCAAACTGCATTAAAACCGTCAGCACGTAGAAACATGAAAAAATACTGGTGCATAGGAATTGGGGCGTTGATTTTCCTTGGCGGAGCCACCGGTTGGGCGCAAGCCCCATGGCACATGCCTGGCGCGGTCATACGCTTCGAGGTGCAGATTACATCCCGCCCGACAATTCCGGAGGCCGGCATTGTGGCCATCCTGCCGGACGCCGGCATTTTGCCCAAAGGCAAACTCAAGGCCGACGTAGTGGACAACGCCGGTAAGCCGCTGAAGGCCAACCTGCTATGGCATAACCCTAATGAGGGCCTGGCACTCGTGTTCGAGGACAGCCCCACGGCGTGGGCCTGGATTTACGTTTCATCTTCCGCAGACTACCCAAAGGCCACCGCCCCCCTGCGCCCCAGCCTACTGCTCTTCGTGCGTAATGGCGGGAAACCGAGCCTGGAACAGGCGCATGCGTTGGCCGAAAAAATGCCTGCCGGCCCGGATATATATTTCACCCTTGTGGGACGAATCTTCCACTCCCTATCCCCGGTTGGCCATGACGAGCAAACTTCTTCCTATTACTCCGGCTGGATCAATGGCATCAAAGCCGGCAAAACTTATTTTTATACCGTTTCCAAGGACGGCTCCGAATTTTTTATTGACGGGAAACTGGCCTACAGCTGGCCGGGTTTGCACGATCGCAGCGGCAGTGAACGCGCGGAAAAAGGAGCATGGATTGACCTCAGCGCCGGAACCCACGGAATCGAGTATTATCATTTTACGCAGACATTCAATGGCCGGGAATGCCAGTTAGGTTGGCAACAGGCCGGCGAACCACAGCCCAAGAACCCGAAGAATCCGAAACTTCCCAACCTGAACGTGACCGGGCCAATGGACGATTCCGACTTTGTTCATTCCGGCGTGGCCACGCTGGCGGCGGCAATCTCCAAGCAAGGGCCCGTGGCGATTGCCACCAACTTGTGGGAGGCGATCCTTCAGCCCGGCCAAAGCCCCGTCTGCCTCTTCCAGTTTTATGCCGTCGGCAGTGAGCGAATGCCCACCAACACGGTCTACGAGTGGGACTTTGGCGGTGGACGCAAGCTGAAAGGCCCACAGACGGCCTGGCTTTATGGCGGCATGGGCGACCAGCGGGTGACCCTGACCGTGTCCAGCGGCAATAACAAATCCACCTGTTCCAAGTTGTTCTTCCCGAAATCGCTGGATCCGGCCAACGAACCGCCACGGCTTTCAATTAACCGCGCGGAGGATCGGGGCAAGGTACGGGGCCTGTTCCTGGCAATGTGCCGTGCCACACCCGCCGACAAGCGGCCCGGCGAGCTGTGGAATGCGACGCTATGGGAGGGCCTCGCGGCTGTCATGGAACCCCAGAGCGAATACGCCCTGCTGAGCGAACTGTTCCAGCGTTCGCGTCCTGATATTCTGAACCTGGACAACACCAAACGCTGGCTTTTGGAGGACGCCTTTTATGAGGCGCTGCGCCAGGCGGACCCGAAATTGACGGTCACGTGGCTGGACCGGTTCGAGAAGGAAGAAAAATCGGCGGCGCGTATCGGGCAATGGAAGGCGCGCCGTGTGCATTTCTATATTTTTGAGGCTGACAACTTGGGCCAGGCACGATTAGCGGCCAATGAATTTACCGGCGTGGCGGCAAGTCTTAAGCAGACGGAACTGGCTATGATCCGCATGGGGGACGTGGAATTGTTCAACGGGCACCAGGATCTGGCCCGGCGCTATTATGCCCAAGCCCAGGAATTACGCCAACCGAGCGCTCCGGAGGCATCCAATAAGCCGGACGATAAACAACGAGCGCTCAATGCTGAACCTAAGCCGAAGCCTGACGACAAATCGGTCGGCGCGGCGGAAAAAAAGAGGGGCCGTCAGCAACCTGGAAAGACGACGACACCGGCTGGTACGGCAATGGCACCTGACACACCTCCAGTCATTGATGCACGGAAAGTTTCAGCGGTGCATGCGTCAGCCTATTATGCAACCATGCGTAGTTTGATCGGCCAACAGTCCTTTTTCGAAGCCCGAAAAACACTGGACCAATGGGAACTGGAATTACCGTTGGACAAGCTGGCCGGCGATTTTCCGCTGGCCGAAGCTGAGTATTACCTGGCGCTCAAGCAGTTTAAACGGGCTCAGAAAATCCTGATGACCTACCGGCAGTCTGTGGACCTGAGCAACACTCTGCCGCAGGCCATGAAAATGGAATTGTATTGCCTGACCCGGCTGGACCGTGATAAAGAGGCACGGGATCTCGCGGGGCTGATCATCAAGCGCCTGCCCAATCATCCGCTGGCCGAAGAGGTCAAGGGGCTGCTGGCCACGGCCTCGGCCGAGGGCAAGTTGGCAGTGGATGTGGATGCCTGGTCACAGGATTGGACGGCATCCGAAAAGGTGGACGCCGCCGGCCTGGCCAGCCTGTTCAGCACGAATAAAGCACTCGGCGACAGAAAAAAGCCGGCACCGCAAACAAAACACTGAGCTTGGAGACCAACCTATGAGGCTTATGTGGTTAACAGTTTTATCGTTCACGCTCCTGCTTCCGATCCCATCGCTTTTGGCCGGCAAAGTCACAGGCACCCAGCAGTCCTCCCGGCTGTACACCAAGAGCGATCCCGCCGCGCGCGGCGGCATCCATGCCAAGCTGGCCGCCTTCACCACGCCGGTTCAGCAGGTGTTTGCGATTGACAACGGCAACCCAAAACTGGTTTATCAGGGCACGGTTTTGGAGGACGGCAAAGAAATCCAGTTCGCCGGACTGCCGGTGGCGATCTACGACCTGGTGCTCGTGGCGCCCGACCGGTTTTACGAAGGCTGCCGGCTGGCACGCGATCCCGACACACTGACCGACCGGGATCGGCAGTCAATTGCCTTCACGATTAACAAATCCGTTCCTTTTTTTGACACCAAGAAAATACACCGCTGTGAAGGCACGACCGGCCGTAACGGCAAGGTGCGCTGTGTTCTGCAGGAGGTGCGCACACATCCCGTAACCCTGCAGGACGCCACGACCCGCACCGACATCCAAGTGCGCAGTATCAAGCTGGCGTTCCTGGAGGACGTCGGAGCGGTCGGCTGGCAAATGGTACAGACACGGGAGATTGTGCGCACTGAAGTGGGTCCGAAGGATATGAAAGGCCTTCTGCCCCATTGCTATCTGCCCGTACTGGGCGGCATTCGGGTGGTGGATACGGACAAGGACTTGGGGGAATTGAACCTGATGAATGGGATGTCCGCATCCAAGGAATGAATGCCCATGAAAGCCTTCGGCAACTTTGCCGTTCTATCGAAAGGCTCTTACACCGAATTGGTGTAGCTGCGGTTCGGTAGAACCGCAAGATTGAAATTCCTATGCACTATGCATTGAATTAACCTGAACCGAACACCGTAAGGAGTTATCGTTTATGGCCAAAATCCTGATTACCGGCGGCGCCAAGAACGGCGAAATTATTGACCTCCAGAATGCCGACCTCGTGCTCGGGCGGCACTCCGATTGCGATCTGATCCTGGATGATACCCAAGCATCTTCCCATCATGCACGGATCTACCGGGACAAGACCGAATGGATGCTGACTGACCTGAAAAGCACGAACGGCACACTGGTCAACCAACAGCCAGTTTCCACGGCGACCCTGCAAGACAATGATCTGATTGAAATTGGCGATACCCAGATCCGCTTCCAGGCCGATGGGCACGCGGAACAAGCACCGCAGGCTCAGGCCGGCGTGACCCCGGCACCGGCGGTTCAGGCGCCGGCGGCTAAGGCGCCGATCACGACCACGGCGGACGATTTGGCACTGGTCGAGCAAATGAGCAAGCACATGGATGCCATCCGCACGGAAACGGCCAAGGTCATTGTCGGACAGCGCGAGGTGCTGGACCAGATACTCATGTGCATGATTGCCGGCGGGCACGCCCTGCTGGTCGGTATGCCCGGCATGGCCAAGACCCTGATGGTCAGCACGATCGCCAAGGTCCTGGACATGGATTTCAAGCGCATCCAATTCACGCCCGACCTGATGCCGACGGACATCACCGGCACCGAAGTACTGGAAACCAACCGGACCACGAATGAAAAGGATTTCCGCTTCATGCGCGGACCGATTTTCTGTAACCTCCTGCTGGCGGATGAAATCAACCGCACGCCGCCGAAGACCCAGGCGGCCCTGCTGGAGGCCATGCAGGAAAAACGGGTCACGGTGGGGAACACAACCTACACCCTCGATGCGCCCTTTTTTGTATTGGCG
>VSJD01000255.1 GCA_008636095.1 Kiritimatiellota bacterium
ACACAGAACCCCATCGAACAGGAGGGCACCTATCCCCTGCCGGAGGCCCAGATGGACCGCTTCATGTTCAACATCTGGGTAGACTATCCGCTCGAACACGAAGAGGAAGTCATTATCCGCACAACGACCGTAACGCAGACCGCCCAGCCGCAAAAAGTTTTGAGCAAACAGCAGGTAATCCAGCTCCAACAGGTCGTGCGCAAGATCCCGGTATCCGAGCACGTGATCAAATACGCGATCCGCCTGGTGCGCACCACCCGGCCGGGGAACGAACAAGCGCCGGATTTTATTAAGGAATACGTGCACATTGGCGCAGGACCGCGGGCCGGCCAGTTTTTAATTCTGGCTGCCAAGGCCCAGGCCGTTATGGGCGGACGGATCCACGTCAGTTGTAACGACATTAAAATCGCGGCAATTCCCGTGCTGAAGCATCGTATCTACACGAATTTTGCCGCCGATTCCGAAGGCCTGACTTCGATGGACCTGATCAAAAAGCTGCTGGCCGCCATCGCGGAACCTGCGGAAGCTGACTATACTTAAGAATTTCCGATTTGAGATTCGGGACTCGAAATCACAGACAACACTGAAAGGAATGACAAGCGCATGACAACAAGAATGATGACGCGGATGCTGGCGGCGGGATTAGTAATGGCCTCGACCGCATGGGCCACCGACAGTAAATATCAGACATATATCGTGGGTGATCGCGCGGCGGGCATGGGCGGCGCCGTGGTGTCCATCGCCGACTCTGTGGATGCCTGTTATTACAATCCGGCCGGGTTGACCCAAGTTAAATCCAGCACGGTATCGCTCTCGGCCAACCTTTACGGGTGGCAACTGTATCATATCGAGAACGGCCTGTTCCCCGGGGAAAACGTGCAAGGCAACTCCTTCGTAACCATCCCCTCCACAATGGGCGGCATATGGAAATATAGCCCTGAGTTGTCCCTGGCCTTTTCGGTCCTGGTGCCGGATCGCTCTTCCTACAATGAAATGATAGCCTATCAAGGTAGCCGGCATCTTTACCAATTTAACACGGATGACCAGTCCATCTGGGTAGGGCCATCGGCGGCTTATCAGCTTACGCCGAACCTGTCGCTCGGGGCATCGCTTTTCGGCATTTACCGTTCTTACAATGAATATGTCAGCTTGTTTTACGAGGATTTTGACGCCTCCTACGCGGAAGGCCGCAAATTCAACGACGTCGCCCTGGCAGCGGTACTGGGCATGCAATATCGTCCCGGCCGCGACTGGAACATCGGCTTGACCCTCCAACCGCCCACCGGCCATATTTATGACAACGGCAGAACCATGGAGCATATCCTGGGCCGCAACGTATTATCTAACAACTACTATTACACGGAAGACGTCAAAACAGACAATCAACTGCCGACCAAGGTCGCCCTCGGCGTCGGCCGCCAAGTCAAAGGCGACTACGCCTTTGGCCTGGACCTGACCTACCACCTGCCGACAAGTTACAACCTCCAGCAATGGCAATTCATGGGCGAAGAAAAATATGTGCGCATCGTGCGCGCGCCCGTGCTGGATTTAAATCTTGGCGGTGAATATTTTATTCAAAAAATATACCCGGTACGTGCCGGCTTTTACACCGGGTTTTCCTCGGTGCCGGAAATCAATGAACAAGAAAACTACGCATCCTCCAACGTGGACACTTACGGCCTGACGTTCAGCGTAGGCCGGGAAGTCAAGAATGTGGCCTTCAACGTGGGGATCAACTACATCTTCGGCCGCGGCTACGACCTGGGCTATGAGCTCAATGACAATAACGAAGCGGTTCAGACCGTCGTGAACGCCTGGGAACAGCAGATCCTGTTCACGGTCAACACGGCCTATTATTTCTAACCCGGCAGAAGAAAACTTGAAACCCCTGAAAAAGCAGTTGACGCCAACAAGGCGCTTGGACTATAAAGGATGCGTATTAGCGCAACGATTATATCGGTGAACACACAGGCAAACGGCATAGAGCTTTGGTTTTTCAGAAAAATAACTTCACAAACTGGGCTTGTTTACGAGTTCTTTTCCATCATAAATCAGAAATCATAAATCAGAAATACTATTGAAGGGGGTGTAAATACATCGTGGTTGAAATAAAATTAAAAAGAGGCGAAAACGTTGACAAGGCCTTGCGGCGCCTGAAGAAAAAGATGGACAAGGAAGGAACGATGAAGGAAATCCGCAATCATCGGTACTTCGAGAAGCCGAGCGAAAGGCGTCGGAAAAAGGCGGCGCGCGCGCGCATGAATTAATGGATTGGCTTTGTACCCGGTCGAAAGCTCCTCCGGAGGGGGAGCTTTCTTTTTAATACCTGAAACTATGAAAGCACTGATTACCGGCATCACGGGCCAGGATGGATCGTACCTGGCGGAATTCCTGCTGGAAAAAGGTTACACCGTGTGCGGCATGGTGCGCCGCTCCAGCACGGAAAATTTCGAGCGCATCGCCCACCTGGCCGACCGCGTGGTGTTGAAGCAGGCCGACCTGCTGGACCAGCTATCCCTGATCAAGATCATGGAAGAGGTGCAGCCGGATGAGATTTACAACCTGGCGGCCATGTCGTTTGTGCCAACTTCCTGGACCCAGCCCATGCTGACGGGTGAGTTTACGGCCATCGGCGTCACGCGCGTACTGGAAGCCATGCGGCAGATCTGCCCCAAGGCAAAGTTTTACCAGGCTTCGAGCAGTGAGATGTTCGGCAAAGTCCGCGAAGTGCCCCAGACGGAGCTGACCGCATTTCACCCCCGCAGTCCCTACGGCGCGGCCAAGGCCTACGGACATTACATCACGGTAAACTACCGCGAGAGCTACAATCTGTTTGCCGTCTCCGGTATTCTCTTTAACCACGAAAGCCCGCGCCGCGGACGCGAATTTGTAACCCGTAAAATCAGCGATGGCGTGGCCCGCATCAAGCTCGGCTTGGAACGCGATTTGCGCATGGGCAACCTGGATTCCCAACGTGACTGGGGATTTGCCGGCGATTACGTCCGGGCCATGTGGATGATGCTCCAACAGCCGCAACCGGACGATTACGTCATTGCCACGGGCACCGCTCATTCCGTCCACGATTTTATCGAGCGGGCGTTTGCACGCGTGGGGCTGGATTGGAAACGCTACGTTGTCCAAGACCCCCTGTTTATCCGCCCGGCCGAAGTGGATCATCTGCTGGGCGACAGCTCCAAGGCACGCCGGGTTTTGGGTTGGAAGCCCAGCGTGGATTTCGGTGAGCTGGTGGACATGATGGTGGATGCCGACCTGAAGAAATTGAGTGATTAAATGATTCCGTTTCCCAAATCACTCAATCACTGAATCGCTAAATCGCTAAATCTCTAAATTTCTTCCAATGCGTGTGCTCATTACAGGCGCCAATGGATTTGTCGGTCGACATACGGTCCACGACCTCCAGCAGGCCGGTCACACCGTATCCGGGTTTGACCTCGCTACCTCACCCGCCACCCCGCCCACCCTTGACATCCATACCGGCGATATCCAGGACAAGGATGCCGTCAACGAAGTGGTGGCAAAAACACGGCCGGAGGCTTGCGTACATTTAAGCGCCCTTTCCTTTGTCCCGGAAGGCTGGCGCAATCCCGAAGCCCTTTTTTCCATTAACCTGCTGGGTACCATCCATCTGCTCGAAGCCTTCCGCCGGCAGGCGCCCGGTGCGCGCATCCTGGTTGTAAGTTCCGCCGAGGTATATGGCTTGCGCCCGCGGCCCCGGCCGGTTCAGGAAGATGACCTGCTGGATCCGGATAATCCGTATGCCATCTCCAAGGCGGCGGCTGACCGGCTGGCGCTTCTGTATGCTCGTCAGCACGGACTGCCGGTCATGACCGTCCGCCCTTATAACCATATCGGTCCCGGCCAGGACCCTCATTTTGTAGTAGCTTCCTTTGCCACACAACTGGTGGCCATCGCCCGTAGACAGGCCATCGCCTGTGGACAGGCCCCGGCTATTCTCAAAGTCGGCAACCTGGATAGCCTGCGTGACTTTACCGACGTACGTGACGTGGCCCGCGCCTATCGCCTCCTGCTGGAAAATGGCCAGCAGGGCCGGGCTTATAATCTCTGCTCACAACAGACCACCACCATCCGTGCGATTCTGGACCAGTTGTGCGACCTGAGTGGCGCACACCCCGCGGTGGAAGTGGACCCCCAGCGCTATCGGCCCGCCGGCGAACGCCCCGGCCTGGACACGACCCGTATTGAAACTGATATTCACTGGAAACCGAAAATACCGATGAGCGCAACGCTCCGGGATATCCTTGCTGAGGCTACCCGCACGTTCCGTACCGAACAACGCGCATGAAATTCCCAAAGAAAGTACCGTACGCCCTGTTGCGCCTGATCGCCGGTGTGGGTATTATCGCCTACTTGTTTTCACGAATGGATCTGCACGGCCTGATGGCGGTCCTGCGCGAAAGCCTGACCAGGTGGCCCTGGCTTTTGTGCGGCGCCATAATTTGTTTTATCTGCCTGTGCATCGGCGTGATCCGCTGGAAAATCATTCTCGATGGGCGCGGCCTGCGCATGTCCTGGGGCCGCGTATTCAGCGTTTTCTTTATCGGCCAGTTTTTCAACGCGTTCATGTTCGGGTCCACCGGGGGCGACCTGGCCCGCGCGTTTTATGCCGCCCAGGAGACGCACCACAAGAAAACCGAGGCTGTCGCCACCGTACTGATTGACCGCATGATCGGCCTCGTTTTGCTTGACTTCATTGCGCTCGTCATGCTGATCGCTCGCGCTTCATTTTATATCAATCACTGGGTTACACACGTGCCGGCTTTCCTGATGCTGGGCATGAACCTGCTGACCGCCATCGGACTGGTGGTCCTGTTTAACATTCACCGGTTTCAACACTGGCCGCTGTTTCGGCGTATTACCAACCATCCCGTCATCGGACCGATCATCAAACGCACGCTGATTTCCATATTCCTTTATCGCCGCAAAACCGGCGTTCTGTTCAAAACCCTTTTGCTTTCGCTGGTCGCCCATTTGTTGATAATCCTGGAGTGTTACTGCCTGGGCCGGAGTTTTCAGATCCACCTGGGACTGATTGCATATCTTACGGTCATTCCGATGATCATGGCCATCGCGGCCCTGCCCATCACTCCAGGCGGCCTGGGCATTCGCGAAGGTCTTGCGGTTGCCCTGTTCGGAGCGCTGGGCATCGGCATTACACAGTCCCTGCCGCTCTCCTTGATGCTTTACCTGATCGGGGTGGTCTGGAGTTTATTCGGGGGAATGATTTTTCTGGGCTATACGGCCGGCGCCGGCCGCACCACCTACGAGGAATTACAGAAGCTCCGCCACGAAGCGTCGAGCGTAGATGCCAATATCCGGGTCACGCGCCCCCATCCATAGCACCCCGTCGCCCGCCTGCGCCGCGGCCTTCAGACGCGCCAGCAGATCGTCATAGTTTGCCGCCAGTTCCGCGCACACCCCGCGCTCGCGCAGTGCGTTCACCAGGGTATCCGCGGTCACTGTTCGCTGGGCCGTGCCGCCGGCAAAATAGACCGGCAGGATAAATACCCGGTCAGCCGATTTGGCCCGCGCGCAAAAAGCCTGGACCAGCTCACCCAGCATCAAGGCCAGCGGCGCAAACCCATGCGGACGCCACACGGCCAGAACGCGCCGGTAATAGGGCGCCACCGCGTCCCAAGCGGCCCCAATTTTAGCCGGGTTATGCGCATAATCGTCAATCACCGTGACACCGCGCCCCATCCCTAAGCGTTCCAAGCGCCGCTGAATGCCGCCAAAACCAGCCAGGGCCCGGCTGATTAACGGCAAGGCATAGCCTAATCGTTCGCACAGCATGACAGCCTGCAGGGCATTCTCGGCGTTATGGCGCCCCAGGAGCGGCAGATTGAAGTCCACACCACGATATCCAAAATGAATGCCCTCCGCCGAAAGATCGGGCTTAAAACCGTTAAGGGGTTCGTCAGCCGCAGCGGTGCCGTAACAGCCCACCACCCCGCACTTGACCTGCCCGGCAAAAGCCTTGAACAAATGTCGAACTTCCGATAGCTCGAAATGATCCTTCGACATGTTTGTGATCACCGCCCAGTCCGGATGAAAACGCAAGAGGGAGCGATCGCTTTCGTCCACTTCCACCACCCAGACATCCGACCGGCCCACGCGCACGTTTCCAATTTGGCGCGGGTCAACCCAGTTAAGCAGTGCCCCGCCGTTGACCACGGTGGGATCGGCGCCGAGTTGGGCAAGCGCCCAGCCGATGATGCCGGTCACGGTGGTCTTGCCGGCCGTGCCCGTGATGGCAATCTGGCAGGTTTTGGCATTCGCCCATTGCGCCAGGCATTCGGCCCGATGCAGAATCGGAACCCGCAGTCGCCGCGCCGCGGCGATGTCCGGATTATCCGCCTCGATGGCCGAGCTTATCACGAGGCCCGTCAAATCGGCGGTCACCCCATTACCGTCCTGGGACCTGAGCTGGACGCCCGCCGAGCGCAGTTTCTCCAGCACATTTACCACGCTGTCAGCGTGGTCCAGGGCTCGCCCCGCATCCAGATACCGATCGGAACCGGAAACCCGACAGCCCTGGGCCAGCAACACCTGCGCCAGGGCGCTCATGCCAACGCCCGCAATGCCGACCAGGTGGTAGGAAAAATTTTCGATTTTCGATTTTCGATTTTCGATTGGAGACATATTCCGCTTCATGGTCCTATTTTAATGCCTCCGGGAATATTTCCATTATCTGTTAACGCGCACACATCCAGTCAAACAGAAAACATAATGTCGCGAACAGGACAAGTCCGATCCAAGATCGAAAACCTGCCAGCAATGCTGCGCATAGCGCCGTAGGCAATCGACAATCGAAAATTGGTAATGCCGCTACGGGTATTTCCCCGGCTGGTTAAGGCCGGTTTTTTCCGGAAGGCCAAAGAGCAGGTTCATGTTCTGAAGAGCTGACCCGGCCTGGCCTTTTATCAGGTTGTCAATGTGCGAGATCACCCGTAATTTATTGGTGCGCGCATCCACATCCACAATCAAGTTGCAGTAATTGGTGCCCCGCACATGGGCGCTCCCAATGCCGGCCTCGCGGTTGAACAGGCGGACGAACCCGCCTGCCGGATAGAAAGCCTGGTAGGCCGCCTGCACGTCCGCCGGCTTCACTCCGGGCATCAGTTCGCCATAGAGCGACGACATGATGCCCCGGCAAACCGGCACAACCTGGGCAGTGAAGGTGACCCGCAGGGTCTGGCCGGATTGCAGGCCCAGTTCCCGCTCAATCTCACAGACATGCTGATGGCCCGCCAGCTTATAGGCATTCATGTGATCGTAGCGCGCCGGATAGTGGAAGAGGGCGCTGGGTTTCTTGCCGGCGCCGGAGACCCCTGTCTTGCAATCACAAATCAGACTATCCAGCCGCACAAGACCGCATTTGACAGCCGGCACCAGGCCCAGGATACAACTGACGGCAAAACAACCCGGGTTGCCCACCACCCGCGTTTTGCCGGTCAATGCCTGCCGATGCAATTCAGCCAAGCCATAGACCGCCTCCGCCAGCAACTGTGGCGAGGCATGCTTCTGATCTTTGCCGATCCGCGTGGCGTAATCGGCGTAACTTTCGGGAGTATTGAACCGGAAGTCGCCGCTGTAATCAATTACCTTGGCGCCGGAAGCCAGTTCCGCGGGGGCCAGTTTCATGCCGACCCCGTCCGGGGTAGCCATAAACGTAACATCCACCTGTTCGCTGGCCTTCACGTCCGATGCCGCCGTGATCGGCATATCGCAAAACCCGGTCAAATGCGGATATAGACTACTGATGGGCAAGCCCACGCTTTCAACATCCACCAGGCAGGCGATCTTCGCCTCCGGATGGCCCAGCAACAGTTCGATGATCCCAACCCCGCCGTATCCACCCGCACCGACAATTTTTGCTCTAATCATTTTCTGTTCCTTTTATTATTTCGTGCCGTGCATACAAGTGCCGAGCATACCGTTGACAAACCATAGACGTGTTGCTATGGTTATGTTCCTTTATGAGCGCCACCGTTGCAACAAAAAAAATATTGGTAACCGGCGCCGCCGGTTACATTGGCTCCGTGCTCGTGCCGGAACTGCTCCGGCGCGGTCATGCGGTCACAGCCGTTGATAATTTCATGTATCACCAAACCTCGCTCCTGGATTGCTGCCAGGCAGAGGCCCTGACCCTGGTGCGTGGCGACGTGCGGGATATGGAGTTGATGCGCCGCCTGCTGGCCGGCGCCGATGCGGTCATCCCGTTGGCCTGCCTGGTCGGTGCGCCGGTTTGCGCGCAAAAACCACCGGAGGCGCGCAGCATCAACCTGGACGCAATCAAGGCGCTCATAGACATGAGCAGTCGGCACCAGGCATTCATTCTCCCGATCACGAACAGCGGTTATGGACTCGGCAAGACCGGCCTGTGCACGGAAGAATCACCCTTGCGGCCCGTCTCGTTATACGGCCGGTTGAAGGTTGAGCTGGAGCAACACCTGTTGAACTCCGGACATGCCGTCTCGTTACGACTGGCCACGGCCTTCGGCATCAGCCCGCGCATGCGGCTGGATTTACTGGTCAATGACTTCACGTATCGCGCCGTGACGGACCGTTTTGTCGTGCTGTTCGAAGCCCATTTCAAGCGCAATTACATTCATGTGCGCGACGTTGCGCGGGCGTTTATGCACGCGTTTGACAATTTCGATCGCATGAAGAACGAGCCGTATAACGTGGGCTTGAGCGATGCCAACCTCTCCAAGATGGAATTATGCCTGGAAATCAAAAAGCAGGTTCCCGCCTTTACGATCATGGAAGCGCCTATCGGCCAGGATCCCGATCAGCGCAATTACATGGTCAGCAACGCCAAGATTGAAGCCACCGGCTTCGAACCGCAATGGTCCCTGCCCAAAGGCATCGCCGAACTGATCAAGGGCTACCAGATCGTCCAGCGCCGGCAATTTTCCAACGTGTAAGGAAAACACGTGTGTTCTAATCTTTTACTCCGATCTCTGATCTCTGACTTCTGACCTCTGATTATGCAGGCAATCATCTTACTGGGCGGCAAAGGAACAAGGTTGCAGGGATTATATCCTGACCGACCGAAAGCGCTGGTGCCGATCGCCGGACGTCCATTTCTACAATGTCAATTGGAATGGCTGGCGCGGCATGGCATTCGCGACGCCCATCTGGCCGCCGGCTATAAGGCCCAAGTTGTCCGCGATTGGGCGTCCACCGCTATGCAAGGCGGCGCAATCACAGTTTCAGCCGAACCGCATCCTCTGGGCACCGGGGGCGGCCTGAAATACGTGGAACCGTTTATTCGCACAGACCCCTTCCTGATTCTGAACGGGGACAGCTTCCTGCCAAACCTGGATTTTCAAGCCCTGGTGGATAACGGCCAAACGCCCGGCACGCTCATTACCCTGGCTATAACCCGGATTGAATCAGCGGGCCGTTACGGTACCGTGGAATTCGATGCCCGGAAACGCGTGACCGCCTTCCGTGAAGCATCTCGCGGCGACAAGCTACGGGGCAACCTGCTCCGCCGTAGTAGCCTTGGCTACGCAGGTCGAGTCTTTGCGGAACCCTGCGACTTGTCCGGCGAAGCCTTGGCAAAGACGGAAGCCAGTACCGCCATTCCTGCCGATAGTAACCTCCGTCGCCAAGGCTATGGAGGTCAAGAGTCAAAGGGCTTCTTGGCGAAGAAGGGAGAAACGGCCGCGCATACCGGCGGCTGGATCAATGGCGGCGTATATCTGGCCCACCAAGCCCTGTTGAACCACATCGAAACCGATAAAAACCTGTCCCTGGAAACCGATATTTTCCCCGCCTTGTGCGCCGGGGACCAACTGCGCGTGTTTCCCGCCGAGCCCCCGCTCCTGGATATGGGCACACCGGATGGAATCCAGGCCATGGAACGCTATCTAAGGAACCCGGCAACGCATTTGGCGTAGCCACGCTGGATCAAGCAGTCTATTGTCGGTTGTCTGCGTTCGATGCGCGGGTTCGACCGTGAGAAGGCAGAGCACTGCCGTCAAAAGAACAAGTGCTCATGCCAGGAAAATCAACTTATTTGTCTGCCGCTCCATCTTGTCCGCAGACTCCGCTTGTTCTTCGGAAATGGCGGCAATGACATCTATCGCATAAACGGTATCAACCTTGGTGGCGTTATTATGCAGTTTAGAAATAAGGTCTTGAACTTTCTTGCTCATGTTTTCCGTGTTTTCCAACGTTACGCGGCACCTGCGTTTTTGCCGCCTCGGCAAAAACGCAAGGTGTCCGCGCTGGTTCGGCTCGCTATTTGTAGGATGGCTCCTCGCTTCTGCTTATGAAATGTTGATCTAAGGAAGACCAGTATACCGTATCTCGCGATAAGTATTGATCAGGTGCCTCTCCAAGCATACCAGAATACGTCAGGTGTGTGGTTGTTTCGAAATAGTTTGAAGAGTTTGTCGCCGCGGAATACAACTCCTCAGACAAACCCAAGGTCAGCGTTCGCGTTGAGTCTTTCGCGAGGGCTGTGGTCGCCAGAGGTGCGATCCCAATTGTCTTTCCATTCAGCTTGACATCAAATGTGCCTTTGAGATGTGTTGCGGGGATATCTGAGATATTCACCAGGTGCGTCTTAACCGATCGCGGCGAAGTCTTGCCCGTCTTATCTCCTGCAGGCCCAGAAAATTCATAGCTCCCAATGACAATGAGAGGGCGGTTGCGCAGTGTGAATTCCTTTTCTTGCAGTTCAACCGACTTGCTCGATAGACTGAGCGAAGTAACAGCGACACTAACTGCCTTCTGAGTTTGTCTGAGAGAAATGCCGCCTACGATGATGGCGACTACAACACTGACCACTCCAGCAGTCTCGTACAAAGGCTGCCATTTGGCTAGATGTCGGAGAAGCCACGGTTGGCCATTTCGGCCACTATCCTTGGGTTCTGCGCACATGCTTTGATCTCCTATGACGAACGCAAAGCTCAGCCTGAGCCCGCCACAGGCGGGCGATAGGCTGAAGCGGTTT
>VSJD01000148.1 GCA_008636095.1 Kiritimatiellota bacterium
AAATCTTTCAGAACTACAGAGGGAATATGGCCGGCTACAGCGGCAACTGGCGCGTACGGGGTGGATCAGTCACGGATACGTCCAAGATCGCGGCCCTGGTGCGGGCGGACCGTGCTATCAATGGAGTCGCAAGGAGTTGAAGAAGACCGTGTCGGTGGCCATGTCCAAGGAGCAGTATCTGTGGATGAAAAAGGCGATTGCAAACTGGCGGTACGTACAGCTAACGCTCAAGCGCATGCAGCAGATTTCCCGCTTGGTGCTCTTCCGCACCATCCCTGAACCGCCGCGCCGTAAGCCATTGAGCAAGCGAGTATTAGGCCTTAACTAAGCGCCATTCAAGTCTGACACTGATACTGTAAAACGCTTCGTGGAATATACAAGATAGCGAAACCTGTTATTTTATTACAAATACCGCGGCATCGTTCGGTAAAATGTCAGCATTAATCGTGTTTACATGGCCCAAATCCTTGCCGCCGTAATAGTCAAAAACGCGCATGTTTTCGCCAAGATTTTGATTGGTAACGACCACTTTCCGGACAACATTTTCCTCGTTGATAATCACAATCAATCTTGTCTGGCCGTCTGTGAAAACCACCACGTTATCCGGTTCAATGCCGGAAACCTTAACCAGGGAAGAATCTTTATTCCGGGTAAGGAACAGCGGCTCATAATCCTTTACCAGCCTGGATACTTCCGCCAGGGCGTAAAACGTTCGCCCGTCAAGCTGGGTCAGCGAGTAAATCAGCACCCCGCCCGTTCCATCCGTAACCCGCCTTAAAAGGAGCGCTTTGCTCGCATAAGCCGGATATATTTGCTTTTCAACCTCATAGGGATACACCAACTCGCCGACAACCAGAGGGGTTTTGCCGAGGGCGGCGAGGGTGTCGTTGATTTCCTTTTCGGAGCGTCCATACCCGCACATGGCGTAATCAATCTTGCCGGCCAGCATTGACCAGTCAACCCCATAGCCCTCCTTGGTGGATTCCATTTGATAACCGGTATAAACTGAAAAAATTATTTCCGGGGAAACCTTTTTGACCGACTGGTTGAATTTAACGGCCAGCATGGCAAAGCGCATGTTCATGAACTTTATCCATTCGTTCCGGTAATCCTTCTTTATGGTTGTGAAGTTCAGCTCCGCCGCCGGAGCTATTTTTGCGTAATTTCTGAATTGGGCAATGCAGCGCGGACAAAAACAGCTTATATAACTCTCCCAGACTGAGCCTTCAAAATCCCAGTTAGCATGTTTGAGGTCGTTTTTTTTGACCAAGTCTTGGAGACGTTTATCCACGTAAGCCCAGGCCGGAGAATCTTCAAGGAGCAGGGCGGGACAGATATAATTATTTCTGGGATTTGACAAGTCATTTTTTTTGCCATCCTTGTCAATCCGCGTCTGGTCGGGATGTTCGGTCAAATAGGGCCTGCAATCAATATTCCACGGGCTGAAGTCTATAAGGGAAAAATTGCGAAGTTTAATTTCCGGCGGAATTGGTTTGCCATGACTAATTTCATTAAATCCGGACGTTGCAAAAAATCCCATTATTTTTTTCATTAGATCAGGATTGTCCATGGTGCTCAGCCAATCTGCCCATAACTGGAAAATATACTTTTGCGGTTGGCCGCCTTTTATGGGCGGCAGAATATTAACGACCAGCTTTTGGGGCACTTCGGCAATATTGCCGTTTTCCGCGCCCAGGTAATAATAAAATTCGGTTTTACCGCTCTTGCCCCCCAGCTCCGGGAGCTGAACCGGAATAGAGACAAACTGATATGAGCCGAGCTTGTTGTTGAACGGCAGGTTGGTATTTACGCCAATCTGGTATTTAACGTAATTCTTGCCGTTGCGCGCGACCTTTTCATTACCCTTCACGGAATAAGTTGCCCTCTTATAGTAACCGCTGGCCCCGAGCACTTTAAACTCTTCCGGAACTTCGAGATAAAAATTATAATCATTCAGCGTTCTGCCCGCCAGCCCCTCGGGAACCAGGAAAAGCTGCTGGATGCTGTTCCGGGCTATTGATATTCCGCCCTTCTGCCAGTTCGGCCAGAATTTGCTTGTATTTAAAACGATTGATTTCCGGTAATATCCCTTGGCCTTGAATTCACTGCCCGCGGCCGAGGCAAAATTCCAGGCGCCGGCGTTGAAGGCCCTGGCATTCCAATTGCTTTCGGCCGATTCGGAATATTTCCAGGTATTGTCCAGCGGAATAACATGCGCTCCGACCGTAAATCCGCCCTTGAGCGTCCCTTCCGTTTTAATCCCGATTACATTTTCGCCTTTCAACAGAAACCCCTGCTGGTCTATTTTCTGACCGTTCAGGTATATTTCGCATGCGCCTGATATTTCCGCGTTAATCCCGGATGATTTAACGTCCGAACGATAAGCAGGTGTCCGGTAATATGTTTTCAGATTCAAAGGATTTGCTATCCCGAACTGCGCCATAAACTCTCCATCCTTGTCCAGCGCATAATTTAAATCCAAGACCGTCTTTTCCGATATGTCAAAGTCCTGTAAATTCCTGGCCGGGACTGATGAGGCGAATTCAACCAGGCTTTCCAGCCGCACGTGAAAATTGGTGCCCGGCGGCAAAACGGAACAATTGAGCGTATTTGATCCGCGGACAAAATTGCCATAGTCCAGATTCCTGACCTGCGGGACCGCTCCCGCAAGAATCATCCGGCCAAAGCCTTCCGGGGTGTGAAAAGCCTTTTCCATCGGTTGCCATAAACTCCGCTCCTTGCCGAAGCAATTATGCCTGCCGATTTGGAATCCGAACGTTTGATCCAGGATCGGATTGATTTTCAGGCTCGCTAAAGGAACCGCGCATTCCACTGTCCAGAAACCATTTCCAACAACCGATTTAACCACCGCCTTGCAGTTCCATGTTTTGTCCCTGTTCTCCCACGAATTCGCGCCGGAGCACAAGCCATCATTGACCGCGCCGTTGGCATTGATGAAAATATCGTAAAAACTGTTTTTAGCTACATCCGGCTGAAGCAGGACAAGCACCCAATCGTCGGCAAAGAGTTTGTCATCGTCATTGGCGGGAATATCTTTTTTAAACGCCTGCAGCTGATTCTGGGCGGGGTCAAGGCAACCCTGGGCGCAATGGAAGGCGACATATAAATTATTCCGGTCGTAACAGATATAGGCTTTGGTCTGTTCCAGCGCCTTTTTATCGGATGTGTCGGCATTGATAAAAGGCGCAATTTCAATGGCGTTTTGCCAGCAGGCATCATCCAGCTTGCCGTCAATAACCGGCGCGGCCGGCGTCTCGCCGGCGGCGATCAGGCCGGGCAATGGGGCCGCCATGGCAAAATCACCAAGGACCAGCCAGGCCGCGCACGATATGATTAGCATTGATTTTGTTGTGAACGTATTCATTTTTTATTATCCTTCCGGTAACGCCGAGTGCTCCACTCCTTTATTAACAACGTTCCTATAGATTCTTCACAGGCTGACGCCTTTCTTCCGGACATAATCCAGATAGCGCTTATAGAGGCCATGGGCCGCCGGATAGGTCGCGAAGGGACTTAAAAAGTGCGGCAGTTCGAACGAGATAATTTTAGAGACATACGGTTGTACCACTTCCAGCTTATGCTTCAGTTTGATCCATTCAATCGGCGGGAAACGCATCGGCATATCGCGGTCAAAGGTTTCCAGATTGGACCAGAATTCAATTTGATGCTTCTGGCAGACTGCATGGGTAACCTTAACGTACGCCTCCAAGTCCCGAAATGCAACATGGCCATCCATAAAGGCGGCACTGTCCAGCAAACCTTGCATCTCCCCAAAAACATAGTCAAAATGCTTGTAATGCTGTTCCGGGGAAATGGGCCTTTCCTTGGACCACTTGCTACCCGCATAACGGGGGGATACCAGGATCTTTTTATGCGCGTCCAATTCACGCATTATCCTGGCCAACGGCTTCCAGATCTGGGTCTGATGATATTCCATACTGCCTTCATGGCATAGATACCAGCCATAAAACGACGGATGCCCGCGGTAGCGTTGCCACATCTCATCAATCAGGCGCCGGTTGATCTTAATTTCTTCGTCCCAGTCGTTTTTTACCCAATGCTCCTCAGAATCGTAGAGCCCCAGATACATTTTCAGACCCGTTCGATCCGCTTCGCCAAACATCAACTCCACCAAGTCATCATCCTCGTAGATGGTCGGCCGCATGACGGGCGACTTGTACATCGCACTATCAGCGAATCCTACCCGGATAATAATCACGGTATCAAGGCCCATGGTTTTGAATATGTCAAACTGCTTGCGCCAGTCCGATTGATCCCAGTTATTGCTGGGCACATCGGCGGCGACCCCGTCCAGAAATGTGCCGGTAATGATTTTAAACGAACTCATATATCTTTATCCTTTTCCTTAAATGCAATATTTACCGGGCAGATTTCCATAAGACATGACGCCCGGCTTATCGGAATAGCGCACGAATCGTGCGCATCTTCTTGTGAAACCAGTTTTCCTGTTCCTCAATGATGAAGGCCTTGACGTCGTTAGCCGGCACTTCCGTTGTGATTTCCCGCAGGTTGCCGAGATCTTTTTCGGCATAATAATCAAACACCTTCATCTGCGGCGTGAATTGATTGTTTTTAAGCAAAACTTTTTTCGGATCTTTTTTCTCGTTGATCAGGAGCACCAAACGGCGTTTGCCGTCCGTAAATACCGTCACGTCATCGGCGCCGATACCTTCCGCGGTAACGAGCGCATTATCCTTGCGATGCGCCACGAAGAGATCCTCATAATCCGCAACCAACCGGCTGATTTCGGCCGAAGCATAAAACGATTTCCCGTCCATGTCGGGATAATGCCATGCCAGGAACCCGCCCGTCCCGTCCACGGCGCGGCGCAGGATGATCGCCTTGCTGCAATAGGTCGGGAATGTCCGGTCATCCGTGCGATATGGCGTGATGCAATCGCCGCAAGCCAGCGGTACATTACCCAGCACCTTCAATGTGTCGGCGATTTGCGGCACAGACCGGCCGTAGCCGCAGATGGCAAGGTCTATCTTGTCCGCGAGCATGGCCCAATCCACGCCATAACCTTCGCGTGTAAAATCGCATTGATAACCGCTATACACGGAGAAGACCTTGTCGGGCCCAACCTTGTGCACCGCCTGCCTGACCTTGCCGCAAATCTGCGCCATGCGCTGATTCATGAAACGAATCCATTGTTCAGGGTATTTTTCCTTGATAACGCCGTAATTCAGTTGCGTATCGGCCGGGATTTTTGACATTTCCTTAAAGTCCGCCAGGCACCGCGGACAGAAACAAACAATCTCCGTTTTATCATCCCAGACCGAGTACTCGTAGTCCCAATCCAACTGGTCAATCCGGTCCTTTTTAATCCAGGCGATAATGGCGCTCGCCACAAACTCCCAGGCCGGCGTGTCCCGCACCAGCAGGCCGGGGCATATCTGTGTTTTTCTGCCGGAAACCTTTTCATGACAGCGATTGCCATCCTTGTCTATCCTGGCCTCTTCAGGGTGTTTTTCCAAATAGGGATGGCAATTAACCTGCCATGATGCGAATCCGAACATGGCCACGTTTTTTGCCGGTAATTTTTTTTGCGGTTCCGGATTCCGGCCATGCCAGAGCTGGTTAAACCCGGCGCGGGCTAATGAGGCGGTCAATGTATCCAGACAATTCAAATCATCCATAACGCTTCCGGCGGTGGTGGTCTGCCAGGCATATTTTTTTGGCTGTTTGCCGCGCAGGGGCGGCAGGATTTTCACGGGCATTTCCCTGGGCACCTCCTGGATGGCGCCATTTTCTGCTTCCATGGAATAATAAAAAACGCACTCGCGCTCGGCAACCCGCTTCCCGGACACCGGCAGTTCAACCGCGATAGCACACATCTGATAGCCTTCAAATTTTTCCCGGAAAGACACCGGATCAAGAGCGCGGATCGCATAACGCCGGTATTCCTGTCCATTCCGAACCGTCGTTCCGCGCTCCTCGCATCGAAATCCTTTGCGCTTGTGCGATACGCCGTAGTAGCCGCTGGCACCCGTAACGCGGAATTCCGCCGGAACCTCAAAATTCACCTGCCAATCCGTAAAGGTTTTTTTCTTGAGCCCCTGTGGAAAAAGACTCAGCATCTGGACGGAATTTTCCGCGATTGAAAGCGCTTCGGCCGCCCAGTTCGGCCAGAATGCACTGTGCCCATGGAGAATGATTTTCCTGAAATAGCTTTTTGAACCGGGCGCGCCCAGCGTCGCCTCCTTCGCTTCCGTCGTCTTCCAGGCCGAATCGTTGAACTCGTTGGTTGTCCAGCCGTCGGCCGCGGCGGGTGAATATTTCCAGCGGTTATCCGTTTTGAACGTAAAATCGCCAACCGCAAAATCACCCGTAACCGGCCCGTTCGCCTCCAGGGCCAGGGCGTTGATGCCGGACAAGAGCGCGACGGAAAACTTCTGTTCGCCCTTGCCACCCTTGAGAACCTCCTTGCCGTTGAGATAGAGGGTATAGTCGCCGTCCGCGCGCAGACTGCCGGTCAGCAAAGACATGCTAACATGCGCGGCATAGAGCGGTGATTGATAGTAGGTCGCCATGCTGGCCGGATTGAGCATCCGATACTGGAATTCAAACGGCCCCGCCTGTTTCAGTTCATACACATGCTCCATTTTCCCCGTTTTTCCGGGAGCGAGATCGCGGAAGGCAACATCCTTGCCCTGTCCCGCAAACATCACCGCAGTCTCAAGGCGCATTCCCGCTTGCGCCGGCATGGAAACAAGGTCGCAGGTCATCCGGTTTTCACCAAAGGAAAAGTTCCCCACCGCAACGTTCCGGACGCCGGGAACGGCATTGTCAAAAACAATCCGGCCGAATGAATCAGGCGCGATATGAAATCCTTCCTCCATCGGCTGCCAGACGCTCCGCTCATGGTCCCGCTGTTCAAGGCGGCCCAGACACACCCGCCAGGTCGTACCCGGCCGGGGCATGGGACCAAACGCGGCGAGCGGCACGGAAAACTCAACGACCCAGTAGGCCTTGCCGCGGTCGCCGCCCCATGTGTCGCTGTATGTCTTAACTGCTACCTGCCCGCCGTAATTCCACGCTTTATCGCGCGCGCCTTCGCCCCAATAGTTCGGTGCCACGCATTTCGCGTCATTTACTATGCCGGCGCCGTTGACGCCAATCTCGTAATAGACGTCGTTGCGCTTCTCGTCCGGACATAACAGGACGAGCACACAGTCGTTATTGAATATCTGATCGCTGTCCCTCCCCGCCCCGGTCTTGAATTCGGCCAGCTGATTGTTGGCCGGGTCAAGGCAGGATGCCTCGCAACGAAAGGCAACATAAAGGTTTTGCTCGTCATAGGCGATATAAGCCCGGGTCTGCTCCCGGGCAAATTCCTTCTGCTTCAGGAGTATGAAAGGCGCTATTTCAACGGTATTCGACCAACACGGATCGTCAAGTTTACCGTCAATGACCGGCGGCTGTGAAACCCGGCCGATACGGACTTCCGCGATTTTTTCAAGGGCCGTGACAGGCGTCAGCGCTCCGAAAAAAAAGCACCCGAGACAGATTGCCGCCGCCGATTGCATGATGTTCTTCATGAGGCCCTCTCCTAATACTAACCATTGTTTTTTTGGCACACTTCAATTTCGTCGATTAACAACCAACTGTTGGCAAAAACCAGGTGATTATCAACATTTGGCTCCTGCGGCTTCGGCTGCTTTTTGAAGAAGTTGATTTTGACGAATTGCGCGCGGCGCGGCTGGTCAAAAATGATTTCGGCCCAGCCATTGCGATATTCACATGTCGAACCAAGCTCTTCAAAGCTTTTGTCGTCGTTGCTCAGCGAAACCGTAATGCGGTCGGCATTGCCCTTGACCTGCCGCAACGCGGCGGCGCAGCGCACGGCATCTATACTCTCGACAGCCTGGAGGTTAATGGTGATATCGACACTGATCTGGTCGCTTTTATGATCCTCGAAATAATAACCAATCAAGCGGGTATCATCTATCGGGTAACAATAACCGCCGCACAGCCGGCCATCCGTCAGCCTGTGGTCGAGATCGGGCGGGAAAAAACACCCGGCAACATAGCCCGGTTCCGGTGATTTGACATAACTTTTCCCCAGGGCCAGATTGCGATACATCGGCGCCGGATGAGCATGGTAATCGCGGTACTTGCCGTATTGTTCCACCGCCGCCGGCCCTCCGATTTCCGGTTGCAGGCCGGGTTTCGCAAATAGACCCGTCAAAACAAACGTCAACACCTTTTCCACATGCGGCCGCACGGCTGTAATCTGCTGAACGAATCCGGCCGCGCCGTCAAAACCGCCGTTCATGACGCGCGGCACGAGCTTGGGAAACTCGCGGGCATTGTAGTCAAAGGATTCGCAATTAGCCCACAAATGGATTTGAGTCTTGTCGCAAATCTCCCGGAACAACGCAAAATTACGGTTGTTTTCCCAGGGCCCGAGGGCGTGCCGAAAGCCGCCCACCCCGTCCTGCGGCATCAAAATATCCAGGCAATCCGGATGCTCCAGCAAGTAGCGCTCGAATTCAGGATGAACTCCGCGGATGGAACCCAGCTTGGTGCTGGCCGGTTCCGCAATCCCCCATTTACCCAGGTCGTAATAAGGGCTGTCAAAAGACAACGACTCCTGGTACGGCGATGACAATATCGGCATCACCGGGCTGAGACGGCTGGCGGCCGCGCGCAGCTCCTTCCAGGTTTTGTCAAGACATACGGCGGCGTTCGCGCCGGCGGTGGCGTGCTCTACGGCCGCATACCATCCGTAAAACGAGCTGATCCGGCCGTAACGCCCAAAAAGCTCGTCAATTATTTCCGGATTCCTGGCAGAGTTCTGGCTGGCCCCCAGTCCGATAAAGACGGCTTGCCCGTTTTTCTTAGCCGTTTCCAGGATTGCCTTGATCGGATCTTTTGACTTTAAATCGCCGGCCATCGGTATTATTTTTGACGGATAATACGCATGCAATTGCCCGTCTTTCAGTCCCGTCGGCCCGTAAGTTTCAAAGACAAGCAGAGTTTTCATGCCGATCTCGTCCCAGGCCGTGAGTTGTTCGGCCCATTGTGCGTCGTCCAGGTCTTTGCCTCCGCTGATCGTGATAAACCCGCCTTCCAGAATGTTGCCAGTGGTGGAGCGCACTTCTACTTTTCGCTGGATCCTGGTTTGACGTCCGTCAAAGCTGAGCGTCGCCAATACTTGATGAGTTCCGGCCATGCCACGAACCCCGTGGAAACAACGGACGAATCCGAATTTCCCTGGTTCGACAGGGAGCGTTTCCCGCATCAGGCAAGAGGTTGAAGTCTCTTCATCCCAGTACAGTGCGATGGTCAGACTACCGGCGCTATTTGATATGTTGCGTGCCTGCAGGCGGATTTCCAAACGGTCATTCTCGCTGACAATACCCGGCGGGATTAACCGTATATCAAGATCTTCGCTGCACCGGAAAATTTCACCTTCATTCATTTGACCATCTCCTCTCATTATTTCGACCCCTTCTTTTTAGTGCAAGGCCGGCTGTATTGTGGAGCCCCATGGACTAAAGTCCGTGGCACCTCCATCTTCGGCGAAACCCGCCGAAGCACATCCGCCGTCACTAAAGCTATGGTAGATACCATTCTCCGCATTCATCCGCGAGTTGAAACCCGTGGCTTTTTGCGAAGGCGGGTAATCATTTGCATAGCCCATTAAGATACTGCTCATCTAAATTGCCATCCGTGGCGATCACCATGGAATCAAGCGCAATTACGGCATCCGTAACCGGGCTGGACGTCGTAACGCTGAAGGTCTTTCCCATGCGGGCCGTATACGGCCCGGTCCTGACCCAGCGCCATGAATCCGAAGCAGGGATTGTCACCCGCCCAAAAACCTCAGTTTGCTGCCCCGGCAGGTTGCGTGTGATTGAATAGATGCTTTCCGCTTTCACACTGCCACGCACTCTGAGCCAGATATAGAAAGGGCGAGCGGTCTGGGGAACAAAAGGCACTGCATAAGCCA